>JBLMXG010000165.1:0-12361 GCA_050257635.1 Chloroflexota bacterium | reverse complement strand
CCTCAAAAATCGCGCGCGAAGACATGCGCACGACAGAAATTTTCGGTGCACTAAATATTATCCGGGCTTCAACGGCGATTCCGCTGTGCTCGTTCTGTGCCAGAACCTAGGCAGAGCAGATGACTTCGATGGAAGCTGACAATAAGTGATTGACAACTCAATTTGTCGACTGGAAGCCGGCTCCGATTCTCGTCATTCCGGTGTAAATCGGAATCCAGTCCCTTTTATTCTGAACCGCAATAAATCTGGATGCCGGCGTTCGCCGGCATGACGAACTTTCACTTCGCCTCAAGGCCAGGGATTTCAACCCTACGGTAACAATTCGGGAACATTTACTCTCACGCCTCGCCCAAACGGATGCGCTGGCAACACCGCGCATCGAAAAGGGTGTCATTACTCAGGCTGCATTTCCAACAAAGATCGCGGAAGAGCGGGCGACCTACCAGGCTAAGTTTGAGCCCAAGCGTTGAGAGAAGATCACGACGCTTCGACGCCGGTCAATTAGCCTGGGAACGATTCGCCGGAATGCGTTCGGCGGGTTTCGCGAGCCGAGAGGCAAAGAGGCCCATTGCCCCTTGTGTAACATCAAGTTGCGAAAGTGCGATGGCGTGTTGACGTAGACCTATTTAGTGGCTGTAAAATCTTGCGCTGCTTCAGGTGAAGAAATCAACTCCACACGGACCCGCGCTACTCCCGATCTTGTCATCCCCAAAACTCTTGCTGCAGCCCGTGAGACATCGATAATCCGTCCTCTTCCATAGGGGCCGCGATCATTTATCCTTAGCTCTACTGATTGTCGATTGGCCAGATTGGTGACCTTCACGATGCTGCCCCACGGAAGAGTGCGATGGGCGGCTGTGAATTTGTTCTGGTCAAAAACTTCTCCGCTTGCCGTACGTTTCCCGTGGTGTTTTGCTCCATACCAAGAGGCCAAGCCGGTCTCCATAAACAGAGGTGGTGAAGGCGCGGGCAACATTATTATGGGTGGCTCGTCGCAAAATTCGGGAGAGGTGGAAATTAGCGCTGCAGGAGAACTCTCAATAGCGGTGTCGGTCTGAGGCTGATCAACAGGAGGGATGTCGCTCGGGATATCGGCCGGCGTCACTTCGAGCTTCGATATTGTCTGGGCGGGTTCAGCTGAAGTCATGCTGCACCCTTGGACCGTTGGCAATAACATCGCCATCACGATCCATGCGCTCACGCGCCAGTCAGCGAATGAAACGTGTGTTACCGAAGTGGCTACGCCTGTAAACGAACCCTGCATGACTCACCGCAGGGCTATTTTCCGCAATGACCATGCCCCAAAATCTCACAATGAATATCCGCGACGAGAGAGCAAAAAGGTGCCCTGTAGGGCATATTTATTGACAAAAGCGCAGCCGGAATCGTTTGTTTCGGTACGATGGCGTACAAAATGGAGCTTTTTATTATGTGGCAACGACTATCGTTTACATACATCCTTGCAGCTCAATGCCGGAAGCGATAAACGACGGCGGTCATGCCTTACTCACTTCGTTTTTAAATTTTCCTGTTTGTTGCGTGCATGATGTCGGTCGTAATTGCGGTCTGGCTGAGTCCATTGGATCGGCCTGTGAATTTGGGCTTCGCGTTGGTCGCCGCCTATCTGGATATCATCATCGGTAGGCGGTTGCTGGAGAGAAAGAACCTGTAAAGCGTGGCCTTGATGGGAGCGCGCCATGATGATCGATGACGGCACCTTAAAGCGGCTCCTCGCGATCAACGACCAGTTGTTCCGGCTCTGCAAATGGCTCAATGAGACGCGCGATGCCCACATTTAATCGCCGCTAATTCCTCTGGTCGATGCAATGACGTTTAGTCTGCTCGATGCAGGAAAGAACCGGCTTTACTGGAATGACCAAGCAGCGGAGCCGGCGCACGCTTTGGGTTAGACGTGCGTAGAGGGCGTGGATTTCGTCCGCTGCCGGCAGAAAAATCGCTATTTAGTCTGAACGAAGCTGTGAGTCACTCGAATCATACGACCGGTATCGTCAAACAGTATACCGATATCAGCACCGGAAAGGCCGCTGAATGCTGATATTTGGGTATATTGCCATTGCAAGAGACGGGAGCCGTCACTTTCGTGGCTTTGAAGGGCAGGAGGTCCAAGAATTGCCGTCGCATCGGCGATTGTAGAGATTCCGGGCTTGAGGTCGTCAACTTTATCAGGGTCGAATTTGTTGCCTATCGTGGTACACGCCGCAATTGCGAAGGTCAGCCCCATGATGAATAGCCGACTCCTCATGTACATACGGCGATGTTAGTTGAACTTGTAACACACCGTCAAGCAAGGTGAAGTTTCCCCCGTTTTTGGACAGGTCGTTAGGCAAAGATTTAAGTTGCTGGTATTGTCCAGGAGCGGAATTGGATTGCAGGAACGAAACGGAAGCGGCACAAGGAAGAATTTAAGGCGAAGGTAGCATTGGAGGCGGTTCGAGGGGTTCGCACGTTGAGCGAGCTGAGTGCGATGCACAAGGTACGCCCGACGGTGATCCCGCAGTGGAAGCGCCAGTTTTTGGAAGGCGCGCCGGAGGCGTTCCGTCGGAGTAACGGGATGGGGAGGAGGAACGAGGAGGGGCTAACGGGACCTATGTACGAGGAGATCGGGCGGTTAAAGGAAGTCGCACCTTTGAACCGAACCTTGAACCTTTGAACTTTGAACGGCGCCGAAGGCGGCTAGTGACGTGACTTCAAAGACCGCTCGACCTCGCGCTGGGCGACTTTGCGGCGCAAGGTTTCGCGCTTGTCGTAGAGCTTTTTGCCGCGCGCCAATCCCAACTCCACTTTGGCCCGGCCGTTTTTGAAATAAATTTTGAGCGGGATCAGCGTGAGGCCGCGCTCCTTGGTCTTGCCGGTGAGACGCTCGATCTCGCGCGTGTTGAGCAAGAGCTTGCGAGTGCGCGTCGGCTCGTGATTGAACTGGTTGGCGGCGGCGTAGGGGCTGATGTGGCTGTTGACCAGGAACGCTTCGCCTTTTTGAATGCGCGCATAGCTGTCCACCAAGTTAGCTTTGCCCTCGCGCAGCGACTTCACTTCGCTGCCGAGCAGCACCAGGCCGGCTTCGTAGGTCTCGTCGATAAAATAATTGTGCCGCGCCTGGCGGTTGACGCAGACCACCTGCTCGCCGGCCGCCGCGCCTTTCTTACTTGCCATTGCTCTTGTTTTTGTCGTCCGGCGTGATCAAGCCGCTCGATGTGATCAGCTTGAGCGCCTCTTCCATGGTCATGTTGAGCGGCGTGACTTCGGTGCTCGGCACCAGCAGATAAAATCCCGAAGTCGGGTTGGGCGTGGTGGGGACGAAGACGTTGACCAGCTGGAGATTCTTTTTGTCCTCCAAATGGGACCAGGCGCGGCCCATGGCGAAACCGACCGTAAAGATGCCGGTGCGCGGATACTCGATCATCACCACCTGGCGCTGCGCGTTGGACTGGCCGAGAAAGGTCTGCACCAGCTTTTGCACGGCGGTGTAGACGCCGCGGAACACCGGGATTTTTATGAAGGCCATTTCCCAGGCGGCGAGAAATCGGCGCGTCGCCACGCCACTGGTCAGCACGCCGAGAAAGAGAATCAACAGCAGCGTCACCACCGCTCCGAGGCGGGGCACCGCAAAGGGCAAATAGGTGTTGGGATGGAGCGCGTCGGGGAGCACGGCGAGCACGCTGTCGAGCAGGCCGATGACCCAGCCGATAAACCACAGGGTGATCGCCACCGGCAAAAATACCAGCAGCCCGGCGAGAAAATAACGCCGCAGGCTATCCATCCAGCGCGTTCTGAGTTTCGGTTTAACCTCGTCCGCCACCGCCGTGGACCTCCTTATTGACGAGCGAGCACGCGGTTGTCGATCAACCGCGCCTTGCCGATACGCACCGCCAGAGCGAGCAGCGCCGGCTGTTCGATCCGGTCGATGTCGTCGAGGGTCCCGGCGTCGCAGAGTTTGATATACTCGACGCGGGCGAGCGGCTCCGCCGCCAAATCCGCATGGACGGCGCGCAGCAGCGCCGGCGCGGAGCATTCGCCGCGTTGGAACAGACGCGCGGCCTTGCACAGCGCTCGGGACAAGCAGACCGCGGCGCGCCGTTCGGCGTCATTGAGGTAACTGTTGCGCGAGCTCATCGCTAGGCCGTCGGCCTCGCGCACGATCGGATGGCCGACGATTTCAACGTCCATGCTCAGGTCCCGCACCAGACGCCGGATCACTTGCAGTTGCTGGTAGTCCTTCTCGCCGAAAACCGCCACCTCGGGTGAAACGATATTGAAGAGCTTGGCCACCACCGTCGCCACGCCGCGAAAGTGGCCCGGTCGCGCGGTGCCGCAGAGCGGCAAGCTCAGCCGCTCGACTTCGACATGGGTCTCGGCTCCCTCGGGGTACATCTCCGCCACCGAGGGATGGAAGAGCGCATCGACGCCGGCCTCTTGCAGCAGGACCCGATCGCGCTCGAAGTCGCGCGGATAGGCGGCGAAGTCTTCGCCGGGGCTGAACTGGCTCGGATTGACGAAGATCGATACCACCAGCCGGTCGGCGCGGCCGCGCGCGTCGCGCACCAGACTGAGATGGCCCTGGTGTAAAAAGCCCATGGTCGGCACCAGCGCAATGCTCCGCCCGGCGCGATGCTCCGCGTTGCTCCAGGCGCGCATCTCGTCAATCGATTCAATGATCCGCATACGTGAAAAGCTGGAGTGCTGAGGCAATGGAATGTTGGGTTCCGGCCCATTGCTCCAATACTCCCGCACTCCATCACCCCATTTTTATTTGAACGAATGCTCCTCCGTGGGAAATTTCTTTTCTTTCACCTCGCCGACGAAATCTTTGACCGCACCGGTTATGCTCTGTTTCAGGTTGGCATATCGTTTGACGAATTTCGGCGTGAAATCATCAAACAAACCGAGCATGTCATGGAGGACCAGCACCTGTCCATCGCAGTGGATGCCGGCGCCGATACCGATGGTCGGGATCGTCAAGCGCTCGGTAATCTCCCGCGCCAGGTCAAGCGGCATGCCTTCCAGGACCACCGAGAACGCGCCGGCTTCTTCGACCGCCAGGGCGTCGCGCAGCAGCGCCTCGTGCCGCTCCTTCTCCCGCCCCTGAATTTTGTAGCCGCCGAAGCGGTGCACCGACTGCGGCGTTAGGCCGATATGGCCCATGACCGGAATCCCCGCGTCGACGATGGCGGTAATCGTCTGTCGGACGCTGACGCCGCCTTCGAGCTTGACCGCCTCGGCGCCGCCTTCCTGCAAAAATCGTCCGGCATTTTTTAACGCCAGCTCCCGGCTCACCTGATAGGATAAAAACGGCAAGTCGCCGATCACCAAAGCCCGTTTGCGCCCGCGCGCCACCAAGCGAGTGTGATAAACCATCTCGTCCATGGTCACAGCGAGGGTATTGGGATTGCCCTGCACCACACAGCCCAGCGAATCACCGACCAGCAGGATCTCGACGCCGGCCTCATCGAGGATGCGCGCGCAGGAATAATCGTATACCGTCAGGCAGGTGATTCGCTCACCACGCTGCTTCATTTTAATGATGTGAGGTACCGTAACCTTGTCGCCCATGGCGCACCTCCCAAACAAAAAAAGCCTCCCGGACGATCCGGAAGGCCAATGCGACGGGGAGAACCGCTTCGCTCTGCCCCAGATAAGCGCCTTTGGGCATCCGTCTCGGTCCAGGCTATCTGGATCCAAGCGGTATGTAGTGCTGCGTCCCCGAACCCATGTGATTGATTTCCTTGATCAAGTCAGCCAGATGCTCGCTGCTCGAAACGAAATCAATCTCCGAAGTGTTGACCACCAAGAGCGGCGTCTCGTCATAGCGAAAGAAAAACTGGTTGTACGCCTGGGCCACTTCGCTTAAGTATTCGAAGGTTACACCTCGCTCGAATTTCTTATCCCTTTTTTTGACCCGTTTGTAAAGCACCTCGGGGCGAGCCTGAAGGTAGACCACCAGATCCGGTTTCGGCACCCGGGTATTCAAGAGAGCGTAAATTTGCTGGTAGAGACTGAGTTCCTCAGTGCTCAGAGTCAAGGTAGCGAAGATCTGATCCTTGGCGAACAAGTAATCCGCCACGGTGTTTTGATTGAATAGGTTCTGCTGCGCCAACTCGATTTGCTGCTGGTAGCGGTTGAGCAGAAAAAACGTTTGATTCTGGAACGCGTAGGTCTCGGGTGATTTGTAAAACTTGGGCAAAAACGGGTTGTCCTCGACGCGCTCAAAGACCATCCGCGCCTGAAACTCGTTGGCGAGAATCTTCGCCAGACTGGTCTTGCCGACACCGATGGGCCCTTCGACAACGATATATCTCGCCTTTGCCATCGTGATTTGTTGAATCTACACGTTGACCAAAATCTTGTCCAGGTTGTGTTATAGTCTGCGCCGATGGCGGCGCTGCGCGAGGGAATCGGCCGGTTGATCATGGTCGGCTGCCGGGGTGAAAGCCTGGGCGGCGACGAGCGCCTGCTCTTTGAGGAATACGGCTTCGGCGGATTTATTTTATTTCAGCGCAACTGCGTCGCGCCGCGCCAGCTCCTGGCGCTTTGCCGAAGCCTGTGGGACGGCGCTGCCAACGACCCACCGTTTATCGCTATCGACCAGGAAGGCGGCAGCGTGCACCGCTTGCCTCCGCCGTTCAGCCATTTTCCCGCAGCGGCGGCTATCGGCGCGCGCAACGATCCGAACTTCGCCTACCGGCTGGGGCGTGCCGCAGCGATCGAGCTAACCCTGGTGGGCATCAATTTGAATTTCGCCCCAGTGCTCGATGTCGATTCCAGTACGCACAACCCGATCATTGGCGCGCGCGCTTTCGGCGCCGATCCCGAGCGAGTAATCGAAATGAGCGCAGCTTGGGCGAGCGGCCTGCGCGATGGCGGCGTGATCCCTTGCGGCAAACATTTTCCCGGCCATGGCGATACGGCCCAAGACTCTCATTTCACCCTGCCTGTGGTGGAGAAAAATTTGGCCGAGCTCAAGGCCGTCGAGCTGGCGCCGTTCGTCGCTGCTTGCCGCAACCGCATTGAGGCGCTGATGACCGCCCATATAAAATTCACCGCCCTCGATCCGGCTTTTCCCGCCACCCTCTCGGAGCCCGTCGCCACCGGCCTGCTGCGCCATCAGCTCGGCTACGATGGCGTGCTGTTCAGCGACGACATGGCGATGCGCGCGATCAGCGATCACTTCGCCGCCGGGCCGGCCGCGGCGCTGGCGCTCCATGCCGGCGTCGACATGCTGCTCTTCTGCCATGATTCAGCGCAAGCGGCCGAGGTGGTTGAATTTCTTTGCTCCGAAGTCGAGCGCACGCCGGAGCTGCGCGCTCGGATCGAAAAACATGCGCGCCGGATCGATAAACTGAAGGGTCGCTGGTTGAAGGAATTTCGCGGCGCCGCCGACGATGAGCTTGAAGAGCGCTTAAGCCGGCTGGATCATCGGCGCATGGTCGAGGAGTTTTACGGCAGCTTATAGGCGCTGTAAGCGATCAGCTTCTTGATCTCCTGGCGCAGCTCGCCTTCCCACTTTTCCACCAGAATATCCGCCGGGCATTTGCCCTGAAACAGCAAATTTTTGAGCGGATTGAGATAGATCGTTTCGTCTTCGCCGTTGGCGTTGAGCGATCTTTGCCGGCGCAACCCTTCCCAGCCGATCTGAAACAGCTCTTTGGCCAGGTCGAGAAGCGTATGGCGCCGCCAGCGCGCCGCCAGCGCATGCTCGTGGGAGTCGAGATAGGTCGCCATGCGCTCCTCCCAGCTCCAGCCTTTGACCAAATCCCAGGCTGCGGTGAGGCAGTCCGAGTCATAGAACACTCCCTTGATCAAGGCGGACAGCGCCGGCATCAACTCCGGCGGCTGGCTGTCCACCGAGCGAATCTCGATGTAGCGCTTGATCCGCGTCTCGGGAAACAGCGTGGTCAAATGATCGGCCCAGTCCTCAAGGGTCGCGCGCTCGCCCTCGTGGCCGTCGTGCAAGAACTGTCGAAACGTCACCCCGGTCATATCGATGTAGTCATGGTGGCGAATGATGAAATACATCGGCACGTCGAGGGCGTACTCGACGTAGTGGGCAAACGAGGCGTCGGTCTCGAAAGCGAACTTGAGCAAGCCGGCGCGACTGCGATCGGTGTCGGTCCAGATATGCTCGCGAAAGCTTCGATAGCCGTTCAGCTCGCCGTCACAAATCGGCGAGTTGGCGAACATGGCGATCAGCACGGGAGCGAGCCCCATGCCGGTGCGGAACTTCGCCATCGCGTCTTTTTCGTCGAGGAAATCGATGTTGGCCTGCACCGTTGCCGTCTGCTTCATCATGCGCTGGCCGAGGCTGCCGACCTTGAGCATGTAAGGCCCCATGATCTTGTAGCGCTTCTTCGGCACCCATTCGATTTCGTCGATGCGGCTGATCGGCTGCATGCCGAGGCCGAGAAAGACGATGTCGAGAGGCTCGGCGACCTCCAGCAGCTCGCGGGTATGCTGGGTGAACTCACCGGAGCTGCAGTGGATGCTGTCGCAAGGCTCGCCGCTCAGCTCGATCTGGCCCCCGGGCTCGAGGGTAATCTGGGCTTTGTCCCGGCTGAGCGCGATGATGTTGCCGTCTTGCTCCTCGGGCTCCCAGCCGTAGCGATCGATCAGCTCGCGCAGGATGCGGACCACGCCGCGCGGGCCGAAATAGGGAATCGCCTTGCCGGTGTTGCGGTCGATGCCGACCTTTTCGTACTCGGTGCCGACGCGCCACTGTGCGCGCGGCTTACCGGCGCCATGAAAGTAGGCTTCCAGCTCGTCGTGCTTTTCAATGATGGACATGACTGCGAAGATTTTTCTGGTACGGCGGGTGGATCACGCCCGCTTCAGTGATGATCGCCGAGACGAGTTCCTGCGCGGTCACGTCGAAGGCCGGGTTGAAAACGTGGATTCCCTTCGGCGCCAGCGCTTTGCCGAAGATATGCGACACCTCCCGAGGATCGCGCTGCTCGATCGGAATGTCTTTGCCGGAGGGACAATCCATATCGATGGATGAAGTCGGCCCCGCGACATAAAAGGGAATGCCGTGGCGCTGCGCCAGTACGGCGAGCGTATAGGTGCCTATTTTGTTGGCTACGTCACCGTTGGCCGCGACCCGGTCGCAACCCACCACGATCGCGTCGACCTTGCCCTTTTGCATCAAGTAGCCCGCCATGCTGTCGGTAATCAGTGTCGCCGGGATTTTTTCCTTTTTAAGCTCCCATGCGGTCAGTCGCGCCCCTTGCAGAAACGGCCGCGTCTCGTTGACGAAAACTTCAAACTCCTTGCCGCTTTCTTTGAGCGCCCGCAACACGCCTAACGCCGTGCCGTAACCCGCGGTCGCTAGCGCGCCGGCGTTGCAGTGGGTCATGATCCGTTTGGCGTGGCGCAAAAGCGCCGCGCCGTATTTGCCCAGCTGCCGATTGGCGGCAATATCTTCTTTATAAATCTTTTGCGCTTCCTCTTTAAGCCCGCGGCGCACGGCGTCGACACCCTGGCTGCGCCGCGCGGAATACACCCGGCGCATGCGCTGCAGCGCCCAGAACAGATTCACCGCGGTGGGGCGCGTCTTGCCCAGCACGTCGAGGATGCGCTCGAAGTCGCGATCGAAGGTTTTGGACGGCGCCTTGAGCGCGCCTAACGCTACGCCCATGGCCGCCGCGACGCCGATGGCCGGCGCGCCGCGAATCACCATGCTCCGGATCGCGTCGGCGACCTGTTCGTAATCGCGGCAGACGCGATACACTTCGCGGTGCGGCAGCAGCCGTTGATCGAGCATCACCACCCGATCGTTTTTCCATTCGATGGTTCTCACCGCCATAAATATTCCTAAATGAGCGGAGACCGAGTATATTAGGCGGCCAAAGGAAGCGTCAAGGGCCGCTCGTGGATTTCTATCAATTTCTCGGATACTTCACCGGGCTCCTTTTCATCAGACCTGAAATGGATCCAACTTCGCTGTGGCGCACCGCCGCGTTGGTGCATCTGCTGGACGCGATCCTGTGCGGCGTTATTGCCAACTATAGCGGGCGCAACAAAACCTTCTGGACAATGACCGGCGCTGTCGGCGGAATCTGGGCGTTGGGAGTTTTGTTTTTGCTACCAACAAAGAAGCACCGATCGCACGGCAGCTGACCTTCCCAATGTAGTTTGCAGGGACGGAATCTGTATCGTTAAACTTCGCGCTCTTCGTGACCTTCGTGGTAAATTTGCCGAGGATGACGACTGTAGAAAAATCTTTACTCGTCCTGCGCGATAACGAAAGCGAGACCGTATTCTTTGGTGTGCGTGATCGATAACACCCAGCGGCGGATGCCCATTTCGGCGGCGAGGCGCGCGGTCTTGTCGTGCAGCGCGATATCGGGCTTGCCGCTGCGCGCCCGCACCACTTCGATATCGAGCCAGCGCACCCTGGCGCCCCAGCCGCGCCCGAGCGCTTTCATTACCGCCTCCTTGGCAGCGAACCGGCCGGCGTAGCTCTCGTACTTGCCGCGCTGCTTCTTCTCGCAGTAGGCGATTTCGTTGTCGGTAAACACGCGCGCGCGAAAGCGCTCGCCGATGCGCGGATCTTCCAGCGCCGCGCGGAGGCGCTCCACTTCCGCCAAGTCGACGCCGCTGCCAAGGATCACGATCGCCCCACTTCGCTCAGCGCGCTCGGACCATGCTGCTCGCCCCACAGGCACATGGCGTCGACCACCGGCTTCAGACTCCGGCCCAAAGGCGTGAGCGCGTATTCGACCCTGGGCGGCACCTGTGCGTAGACTTTGCGCTCGACCAAGCCGACTCGCTCCATTTCTCTGAGCTGATGGGTCAACATTTTTTGCGATACCCCGGTCAACGCCCGGGACAACTCGGAAAAGCGTCTGACGCCGCTCATCAAATGAAAAATTAGCGGGATTTTCCAACGGCCGCCGATTAGCGCCAAGGTGTATTCAGCCGGGCAGTTCGTACGCTTGCCTGTCATCGTCGCTCCTCAAGTTACCGTCTGGATACTATAACACCGCACGGTTCGTACTTAACAAGCGGGCGCCGGATGTTTATATTGCGTCGGTGTAAAGCACCCCTATGGGTAATTTTGCGTTTAAAAAGATCGAATTCAACGAAGCCGTAAATGGCGCTGCGGCAAATGGTGCACCCAGTGGGTTCAATGATGATGCCTTGCTGGACGCCTATTCAAGTGCCGTCGTCGGCGCCGCCGAGCGAATTAGCCCGTCAGTCGCTTTCATCGAAGTCAGGAAAAATCTTGCGCCGGCGCCCGGGCAACGCGAGGCCAGAGGCAGCGGCTCGGGCTTCGTTTTTACTCCCGACGGCTTTGTCCTGACCAATAGTCATGTGGTCCATGACGCCGACAGAGTCGAAGTCGCCTTGAGCGACGGTCGGCGCTTCGACGCCGCGATCATCGGCGACGACCCCGCGACCGACCTCGCGGTCATCCGGATCACCGCCGGCCGCCTGGCCGCCGCGCCGCTGGGAGATTCGGCAAAGATTCGCGTCGGCCAGCTCGCCATCGCCATCGGCAATCCCTATGGATTTCAATACAGCGTGACCGCCGGCGTGATCAGCGCCCTGGGCCGCTCGCTCCGCTCGGATTCGGGACGGCTGATCGACAACGTGATTCAGACCGACGCCGCGCTCAACCCGGGTAATTCCGGCGGGCCGCTGGCCAACTCCCGCGGCGAAGTGATCGGCGTCAATACGGCGGTAATCTTGCCGGCGCAGGGCCTTTGTTTCGCGGTGGCGATCAATACCGTGAAGTTCGTCGCCGGACAGTTGATCCGCCACGGCCGCATTCGCCGCGCTTATTTGGGCGTCGGCGGCCAGAACGTCGCGATCCCGCGTCGGCTGGTGCGCGCGCAGCAGCTCCAGGCGGAAAGCGGCGTAATGGTGATCTCGGTGGAAAACGCCAGTCCGGCATCGCGTGCCGGCATCGCCGAAGGCGACGTGATCGTCGTTTTCAACGATACGCCGGTGCGCGGTGTGGACGATCTGCACAGGCTTTTGACCGATGCGCTGATCGGCGGGCGCTGCCGCGTCACATTGTTGCGGCGAGGAGAAAAATTGACGCTGGACGTGATTCCCGAGGAAAGCGGCGAATCGAGAGCTGGGTAATCCGTCAGCGGCGAATTTGTTTTAGTCAAATCTTTCAACTTGTCGAGGGATACGTCAGCCGACGCCCTGTCAAGCCATCTAAAAATCTAACCGGAGTTAGGATTCGTTGAGTCATGTGAAAATCTAACCGTACGTTGAGTACGGATGTGTCTTTGCATTTCGTATAGCTGATGTTTTTGTTTTTTGGTGAAAGCCCAGTGCCTCCAAGCCGAGCCGACTTTGGGGTGCGGCAAAGATGGCTTATCCGGCACAGGCTTTG
>JBLMXG010000164.1:0-24213 GCA_050257635.1 Chloroflexota bacterium | reverse complement strand
CAAGCGCTGGATCTGATCGAGGTCGAGTATGAAGAGTTAAATCCGCTGCTCGATCCGGTTGACGCGCTCAAACCGGACGCGCCGGTGCTCCATCCCGATCTTCTCTCTTATAAAGGTTTGCCGGTCCCAGTCGAAGCGGTGAGCAACGTCTTCGCCTACTTGAAATGGGGAAAAGGAAATATCGAAGAGGGCTTCAAGCAAGCCGATCTGGTGGTCGAAAATACTTTTACCACGCAGGTGACGCATCAGTCCTATCTCGAGCCGCACGCCTGCGTCGTGAAGGCCGACGCCTCCGGTAGCGCGGAGGTCTGGTCGTGCAGCAAGACGCCGTTCGCCGTTCGCACCCAGTTGTCCAATTGCATCGGCGTACCGAAGGAAAAACTGGTTTTTCATCCGACGCACATCGGCGGCGATTTTGGCGGCAAGGGCGGTTTCATGGATGTGCCCGTCGCCTACTTCCTGTCGAAAAAGAGCGGCCAGGCCGTGAAGATGGTGATGGATTACACCGAGGAGTTGACCGCCGGCAACCCGCGCCATGCCTCGATCATCAAGATCAAAACCGGCGTCAAGAAAAACGGCGCCATTGTGGCGCATCATATAGAATTCCTCTTCGACAGCGGCGCCTACGCTTCGATGAAGCCGGCGGGTTACCTGATCGGCGCATCGACTTGCGCCGGGCCGTATAAAATCGCCAACTGCCTGATCGAAGAAAGGATGGTTTACACCAACAAAATTCCCTGCGGCCATATGCGCGCGCCGGGCGATCCCCAAGGCTTCTTCGCCAATGAAAGCCAGCTCGATATGGTAGCCCGCAAGCTCCGCATGGATCCGGCGGAGTTCAAGCGCAAAAACATGCTGCGCGACGGCGATGAGACGCCTATCGGCGGCCATATCTCGCATATCCGCGGCAAAGAGGCGCTGCAAAAAGCCGTCGAACTTGCGGGTTACAACAAACCCAAACCTAAGAATGTCGGCCGCGGCCTGTCTTTTTCAGAGTGGAGCCCGAGCGGCGGCGAAGGCAACGTCTTCGTCACCATAGAAGAGGACGGCCGGGTCAAAGCCATTTCGCCCGTCGTCGATCAGGGCGCGGGCGTGTTGACCGTGATCGTCGAAGTCGTCGGTGAGGAACTAAAGACACCGGCGGATGAGATCGAATTGAAACAGGTCGACAGCACCATCGTGCCGAGCGACGGCGGCGTCGGCGGTAGCCGCGCCACGCGCGTCTACGGCAACGCCTCTTTCGAAGCCGGGGTGAAGGCGCGCGAGGAGCTGTTCGCCTTCGCGGCGCAAGCCCTGGAAGTCGATCCGAAAGAGCTGGATCTCGACCGGGGAGCGATTCTACATAAGAAGTCCAAGCGCAAGATGAGCTTCGCCGACGTGGTGAAGTTCAAGGGCGCCCCGATCTACGTGCGCGGCTATTACAAGAGCTCGGAGAAATCCCACGACGCCTCGGTGTCGGCGCAGATCGCCGAGGTCCACGTCGATCCGGAGACCGGCAAGGTGACCTTGCGCAACATGGTTTCGGCTCACACGACGGGCAAGGTGATCAATCCCTTGATGCATCAAGGACAGATCGAAGGCGGCGTGGTCTTCGGCCTCGGTTACGCCCTCACAGAGGAAGTAATGTTCGACGGCGCCAGGATTACCACGACCAACTTGGGCGAGTTTAAAATTCCCAACATCACCGATATCCCGCCGCTCAAAACCCATGTGATGGAAAACGTTCCGGCGGGCCCGGGCCCTTACAATAGCTTGGCGATCGGCGAAGTGGCGAACACGCCCACCGCAGCGGCGGTGGCGAATGCGGTGGCCGATGCCTGCGGCGTGCGGATTACGGATTTGCCAGTGACGTCGGAGAAGGTTTACAAGGCGCTGCGGGCGCGAAGCGCTTAAAAAGGGGAGAGGTTAAGGAGTGCGATCGTTTGGGCTTGACCTTGTGCCGGTGAATGATCTTTCATCTTTCCCCTCGAGAGACTGTGTCGCAATGCCCAAAATTACCTGACTGTCATGCTGAGCGAGAGCGAAGCATCTGCTTTTCTCACAGGTTGCCACAAACAGATTCTTCGCCTGCGGCTCAAAATGACATTATGACACAGCCTCCGAGGGAGGAGGGGATTTGAGAACTCTGCGTGCGCCGCCGAGACTTTGCTGGAAGATCGCCTAGTTCTACAAATGACGTAGGAGGTTCCAATGGATTCGCTGCGCTACTACATCGCACACAACGGCGGGCTGAACGTGATGGAAAGCCGCTCCGGGTCATTGACGACCGCCGGCGAATTCTTCCAGGATAAAACCCTCGAACACCTGATTGGCTGTAAGGAAAAGCCGGAAGTTGTTTTTGCCGCGGTGGCTTTCGACGGCGGCTACCGTAGCGAAGACGCCGGCAAGAGCTGGACGAAAATCATGGAAGGGGACGTGCGCACCTTCACCGTCGATCCCCATGACGAGCGCGTCGTCTACATGGGCATGGGTCCGATCCGTCTTTTCCGCAGCGGGGACAACGGCAAAAAATGGGAGCCACTCGATAGCATGCTCGATTTTGACGACGAGGTGAAAAAGAAATGGAGCGTGCCGCCCCGCCTGGTCGGAATGGAATTCCCCCATGTGCGCCACATCTTTATCCATCCCCAGGATAAGGATCTGGTTTGGGTGCTGCTCGAACACGGCGGCGTATTGATGAGCAAAGATCGCGGCGAGACCTGGTACGATCGCAGCATCGGGATCGATTACGTCGATATGCACTACATCGAGAATTATCCGGGCAGCAAAGAGCGTTACTACGTTTCCTCGGCGCGCGGTTTTTACCGCAGTGATAATGGCGGGGAACACTGGCGCCGAGTCGAAACGGGCATGCCTTGGGCCTATACGGAACTGCATAGTTACTCGCACGAATGGCATTTCCTGTCAGGGGAAACGACGCGCATGGTCTTGTGCGGGGGAAAGGGATCGCCGGGGGTGTGGAGCAGAGAAAAAATGCATCCGCACGGCTGCATCTTGCTGAGCGACGACGCCGGTGAGCACTGGCGCATTGCGACTCAAGGTCTGGCAAAAGAAAATCCCTGGATGCCCTGGGTGCTGCTGCACCATCCGACCGACCCGAACGCGCTTTTCTGCGGCATGGGCGACGGTGCTCGAGGTTACGGCTTCGACGCGCGCATCAAAGGTAAGGGCGCGCTTTATGCAAGCCGCGACCGCGGCGAATCGTGGCAGGCGATGATGCAGGATACGCCATCGATTCTCACTGCGTGGGTGGCGGCGAACTGATTGAACGCCATGTTCGTGAACACGGCTTCTACCTCGCATGCGTGAGTCATAGAACTGTCGCGCTGAAAGAAGCGAAGCGGTTGATTGAATTGTGGAAGGAGTTCTGAGATGGCCATCGATACCGAGAAGCTGAACGAGTTTCTGGGGCGCGGCGTCATCGACTTCGGGGCGGTGTTTCACGCCGCCGCAGTGTTGATCGGCGACAAGCTCGGGCTTTACAAGAAATTGGCCGAGCGCGGCCCGATGAATTCCACCGAGCTGGCGCAGGCGACCGGGACCGCTGAGCGCTACGTGCGCGAATGGCTGGGTTCCCAATGCGCCGGCGGTTACATATCTTATGATGCTGCGACGGAGCGTTATTTTCTTACCGAAGAGCAGGCCTTCGGTCTGGCGGATGAGAAGAGCCCGGCTTTCTTGCCCGGCGCCTTTCAAGTCGCTCTCGCTGCAGTCAAAGCGGAACCGAAAATTGCCGAAGCGTTTCGAACCGGAGCCGGTTTGGGGTGGCATGAGCATGATGCCCAACTCTTTCACGGCACCGAGCGATTTTTCCGACCGAGTTATGCTGCGAATCTGACGAGCTCGTGGATTCCCGCTCTCGACGGCGTCGAGCCGTTGCTGCAGCGGGGAGCCAAAATCGCCGATGTGGGTTGTGGTCTCGGCGCGTCGACGATCTTGATGGCGCAGGCCTATCCCAATTGCACGGTCGTTGGCTTCGATTTTCATCCGCAATCCGTCGAGCTGGCGCGCCAGCGAGCTGCCGAATCCGGCGTCGGCGACCGGGTGCGTTTCGAGGTTGCCAAGGCCAAAGACTATCCGGGCAAGGATTACGACTTTGTGACTTTCTTCGATTGCTTGCACGACATGGGCGATCCCAAAGGAGCGGCGGCGCATGTGCGCGAGACGCTCCGACCCGACGGGACCTGGATGATCGTCGAGCCTTTTGCCAGCGATCGTGTCGAGGAAAATCTCAACCCGGTGGGGCGCGCGTTCTATAGCGCATCGACTCTCATCTGCACGCCGGCATCGCTGGCCCAAGAGGTCGGTACCGCCCTCGGCGCGCAAGCGGGCGAAGCGCGTTTGCGCGGAATAGTAACCGGAGGCGGCTTCAGCCGCTTCCGCCGCGCGACCCAAACGCCATTCAATTTAATTCTCGAGGCGAAGCCATAGCGGACCAGTGATCGAGCCGATAACATGCCCTCGTCGGCGCAGAATTGAAGTTGAATCCGAAGCAGGCCTCCGAAAGCGTCGATGCATAATCAATGACCGTCAGTCGTAACTTGCCGGCACCCCAAGTCGTCTTCGACTTACGCAATTGGCTCGTATTTGAGTTGCCGGAAGGCGACAACCTGGCGGTCCACTACGGCACGACGCATCTCACTGCGGGGACAGGGAAGTTATTCAGTTGTCAGTGGTCAGTCGCCGGTTATCGGTTGGGAGGGTTCCGCGGTCTGACCACTAAGAATTGACAACCGGCAACTGTTCAATATCCAAACCCGTACAGCCGCGCGCAGTTATCCCAGAGATATTTTCGTTTGGTCTGATCGCTGAACGGCAGCTTGAGAAAAGTTTCCACCGCATGGGGATATTTCACATCCAGGTGCGGGTAGTCGGTGGAGAAGACGATGTTGTCTTCGAGGCCGAAGTCGGGAAGATTTTTCGCGACGGCTTCGTCGCACTCCACCGCGCCCCAGCACTGGCGCTGGAAATACTCCAGCGGTTCGAGCTTCATCTGAGGATGTTCGGCGATGCCGGTCAGCTCCGCGTATTCGCCCATGCGCCAGAGGAGCCAGGGGATCCACGCGCAGTTGCCTTCAAGATATGCGACCTTGAGCTTGGGAAATCGCTCCATGACCCCGCCGTAGATCATGTCGGCGCAGGCGAACATGTTGGCCATCGGAAACGACAGCGTGTTGAACATGGTAAAGCTCGGAATGAGCTCGGACAGCGCCGGCTGCGGCAAATAAACCCGCCCGGCTTCGTGGAAGCCCACGGGGATGCCGAGCTTCTGGCATTCTTCCCACAGCGGATCGTAGTAGGGGTCGCTCCACATGCGGCCGTTCACATGGTTCGGGCGCATGAGCACGCTGCGAAAGCCCAACTCTTTGACTACTCGGCGAGTTTCTTCCACCGCCGATGAGACATCGTGCGGCGCGACGATACCGGCGCCGTACATGCGCTCGGGAGCGATCTTGCAGAAATCGTGCATCCAATCGTTGTAGGCGCGGGCGATGGCCGTAGCGAGCTCTGGATCGAGATGGTCTACCGCGAGCACAAACAAGCCGCGGCTTGGGTAAAGAATCGCCACGTCCAGCCCTTCTTTGTCCATGGCGCGCAGCTGGGCGGCATTGTCGAAATCGCGCGCTTGTTCCTCGGCATACCGCTCATTCAAAATCCGCTCGCGAATCGGTCTGAGCTCGGGGTTGGGCTTGGGCGTCGGCCGCGGCATGATCTTGCCGTCGACTTGAACGCCGAGATCGCGTTTGTGGCGGTTGAGACCTACGGGCGCGCGATCGAGAAACTTTTTGTCGATATATTTTTGCCATAGATCGCACGGCTCCATGACGTGCATGTCGGAATCCATCGCTTTGAAACCGTTCTTCATTTCGATCCCCCCAAATGCTGGTCTTGCCCTTCGCATAACAAAGCACAAGGGCCGGTGTCAATTTAGCGGCTGGAGTGAACAACCCGGATAGAACCCTCGCTTCTTTCGAGATGAGAGATCTAAGACTCTGTCATCCTTCCGAGCGGTAGCGAGCAATCTTTTACCCACAGACAGCCGTGCGAAGTCAAACTGAACCAACCGATCTGCTTGACCTTCGGCTTCAACGCCACAGTTGCGCGAAAAACCCCGACTTCTTGATCTCGTCGATATAGCTGTTGTCGTAATAGGCGCTTATGGGTGTTGTGTTGGCGACCTTTGCGTCGACGAGGTTGGATTCGATCAATTGTTGAACGATCGGTCTGATCGAGCTTGGCGTGACGGTCGGGTCCTTGACGTAGATGTCGAGGGCGAAGCGGTAGCTTTGGTCGAGCACTTCGGGTTCAGATTGGCGCGTGTATTTCGCGAGCACGCGTTTGGAAAAGCTTTCATCGACAAACATTCTGTGGGTGCCTTCCATGGTGGCTTTGATCATGCCGATGACGACCTCGCGGTTCTTGGCGCCGAAGGATTTTCTGGCAACCAGGCCATTGATCAAAAACTCGAAATTCAGTTTGCGAAAATCTTTTGGACCGACCAATTCCCGGAAGCCAATTTTCATCAAGCGGAAGGTGTTGGGCGCCGAGGTGATCACGCCGTCGATCAATCCTTGCGACAGGCTGGCTAGGCCCTGGGCGGTCGTGCCCGTCTGGACGACGTTAATGCCTTGGACGTTATAGAGTTTCATGATCGCTTGCAGTGTGAAATGGGGAATCGCGCCCAGGCGGCTCACGCCGATCTTCTTTCCCGGCAGCTCTTTGGTTGACTTGATCTCGGGGCGCACGATCAAGGACTGAATCGCATACGGAACCATGGTGGCGACCTGCACGATGTCCCCGCCCTGTAGAATGTTCGTCACCAACGGCGTACCGCCGCCCGCGCCGACGCCGGCTTGGCCGCCGAGCATTGCCTGGACGATGATCGGAGAGGCGCCGACATAAACCGCGTCCACGTCCAAAGCCTGCTTGTCAAAATAGCCGGCGTCTTTGGCGATCCACCATGGCCAGCTTGCCACGCCTATGGGTGTGTAAGGGAAGGTGACTTTGGTGGCGGCGTCGACCGTAGGAGCGAAGAGGGCGATCATGAAGGCGGCGAGCGAAAGGGCTTTGATTGTTTTGATCATAAGATTTGGTGTTTGTTTACCCGCAATGTTGGATTGAAGTCTCTAAGATTTTCAGTGGCGATACGATTCGCACAATATTCCTTTCCCCTCGACGGGGAAAGGTTAGGATAGGGGTGCGGCGCACGCTATTGAAATAGTGGGTACCCCTTCCTCGGTCCTTCCCCATCGAGGGGAAGGAAGTAAATTCTTGGAGAGTTGTGCTGCATTGTCTTCGTCTTTGGTCGTTGCCGGTTTATGCCGCACCGCGCACCCTTTCGATGATTTCCGATGGATTGTCTGGCATGGTGTCGCCGCGCCAGGCGACATGGCCGTCGGGGCGGACCAGCACAAAATTGCGCTCGTAAATCTCGTGTACTTTAGATTCGTCGATCTTTACGATTTGCAAGGGCAGGCTGACGCGATGCGCGGCTTTAGTGATTGCGCTGGTGTCCCCGATGGTGCCGGACAGGTTCAACAAGATGAAACCCTTGCCGAATAGATCCAGCGTCGAGCGGCCGTCTTCGAGCCAAACATGCGGTGCGCGCACGCCGGGCCATGTCGATGGCACGTAAAAGCCGTGGTCGAGCGGTGGGGCTGGCGTGCCGTCGGCGACGCAGATCGGAGAATTTTCGTAGCGATAGCCGAGCTCGATGCCGACGGAGTCGTGCTTGAATTCCTTGGCGCGCGTGCGCAGGATCGCGGCGCGCGCTTTCTCGCGCAGCGCTCTTCCCTCCTCGCTGTCCTCGCCGATTCTGGGCGAGAATGGAGTCTGCTTGTCGAAGCTCGCGCGCATTTCCGCCGCTTCGTTGACGTTGATCATGGCGATGGGCTTCCGTTCGGCAGTGTAGCTGTCGAGCAAGCTGGTCCCGCCCCAGCCCTGCAATATGGCCGCGAGCTTCCAGCCGATATCGACCGCGTCTCCGACCCCCGTGTTCATACCGAAGCCGCCCGCGGGCCAATTCAGATGCGCCGCGTCGCCGGCGAGAAAGACACGTCCATGCTGATAACGCTCGGCGACGACGCAGTGGCCGGTCCACGGCCGCACGGCGAGAAGCTCGAACGGAATATGCTCGCCGAGGGCGTAGCGGAGCTTCTGCGGCGCATCGAACGTATCGAGATGTTCCTGTTTGACGTTGCGCACGTTCAAACGCCAGAGATCTGTGCCGTCGACTGCGGCGATGGCGCCGTTAATTTGCGCATTGATAATTTGGTACTGCACCGCCGGGCCGTGCGGTGTGTGTTGGAGCAGGGGAGAGCGGAACAGCACAGCAACGTTCATGCCCTGGGAAAACACCCCCTGATACTGGATGCCGAGGGCGCGCCGAATGTTGCTCCGGCCGCCGTCGCAGCCGACGAGGAAGTCTGCTTCGATAGTTTCGCTCCGTCCAGTTTTTTGGTCGAGGACCTGACCTTTGACGGATCGATCCGATTGTTCGAATGACTCAAAGGAAGTCTCATAGCGAATCTCAATTGCCGGTAGCGACTTGGCGTGAGCGTGCAGCACCGGATCGAAATAGGGTTTGGAAACCCAGAGTCTCCCTTCCGGGCTATAGGGCGAGCGCGACTCCTCCGCGCCGTTGGCGGGATGATCGAAACGGGCGATCTCGAAGCCGTCCATGCGCGTGACGAAAAGATAATTTCTCGGATAGTCGGTCGGATAGCCCGACTCGAAGCGCATGCGGTCGGCGATGCCCCAGCGGCGCAGATGCTCGCAGGTGCGCGTGTTGGCGAGATTGGTGGTCGGAAACTCGACGCTGCCGTCCGATTGCTCGACGACGAGACTGCGGACGCCCCGGTAGGCGAGCTCGATCGCCAAAGACAGACCCACGGGTCCGGCCCCGGCAATGAGAACCGGAATGCGATTTGTTGTCGTCAATGGGCTCATCCCTCATTCCGCGCCGTTAATATCTCGACCTCAAAAATGTCAATTTCTATAACTCATGGTTCTGACTCCTATTTCGTGTCATCCCGAGCCGAAGGCGAAGGATCTGCTTTATCGGGACGTCCTGTTGATTATCATCGAAAGATCAAAGCAGATCCTTCGTCACCGTGTTCCTCAGGATGACACTCCAGCAGAATTTTCGGTCGAACTTGATGAGAGAAATGCCCGTTCATTTGCTCCTTATCGCGTTGGCCCGTTTTCGGGCAGCCAATTTTCGCTCAAGTCGTCCCAGGTCGGATTCGTGGTGGCGATTAGTGCTAATTTCTTGCTGCGCAACCAACCTTTGATTTGCTTTTCGCGATTGATCGCTGAGTGAATATCATCGGTCATTTCAAAATAGACCAGGCGGGTCATGTTATATGTCGCCGTGAATCCCGGGACAAGCTTGTTCTTGTGTTCGTAAACTCGCCGTTCAAGATCGTTGGTAATACCGGTGTAAAGAGTTCGCGACCGGCTCGCCATGATGTAAACGCAGTATGCCTTCACGTCTTTATCAAGTTCACCAGCGAACTGCGATGAACCGTTTCAACTCAGATTACGCTTCGTCGTGCATGCCGTCATCTTGAGCCTAAGCGAAGGATCTGCTTTGGTCTTATCGACTACAGAGATTTAAAAGCAGATCCTTCGTCACCGTGTTCCTCAGGATGACCGCGGGGGCACTCCATAATATACCAACCCCCTGTGTAATTATTTCTGCCATTCGCATTCTGGTGTCATCCTGAGCCTGAGCGAAGGATCTACTTTTTCCGAATGAAGCCGATACCAACAAAATGCCCTTCGCCGTTCCTCATCGGGATGACAGCCGTGTTTTTCCCTCTGCACGATAGCGGAAACCTACCGGATCGACTTGCGCACAAAACTGAAGTCGAAGACCTGGCTCGACGTGACTTCCTTGCTCGCGCCGCCCAGGCTCTTTTGGGTAAACGCGATGGCGCCTTTCATCCAGGCTTCTTCGGCGGAGCCATCGGCCGGCAAGCGGCTTAAATAAAGTTCGAAGAGCTGCTCGCTCAGGGTCTGATCTTTCAGATGAAAATAGTCCGAAAGAATTTTCATCGTTTCAGCGCGATTTTGCCGCGCGAACTGCAATCCGCGCACGCTGCCTTTGACGAAGGCGAGCACGTCGTTGGGCGCGGTTTTGATTTTCTCATCGGTAACGCCGATGCCGCCGCTCGGGTAGGTCGGCAGGTAGTCGCCGGAGTAGGCGATGCGATGGAAGCCTTCGCGCTGCAAGATCAACGGCCGGGGCGGCGTGAGCAGGGCGGCGGCTATGCGGCCGGCGCGCAGCGCGAGCACGGTGTCCTCCTGTCCGCCGACCACCAGGCTGATCACGTCTTTGTTAGGCGCCAGCCCGTTTTTTTGCACGATCAGCTGCGTCAGCAGGTCGACGGCGCCGCCACGCGAGGAGATGCCCACGTTCTTGCCTTTGAGATCGGCGACCGAGCGGATTTGCGGCTGAGCGATCAGATCGAACTGCGGCTTGGCGGACGCGATGAAGACCAGTTTTACCGGGAGGCCGCGCACCGCCGCGGCGATCGTTGAACCCGAGGCGGAAGTGTAATCGACCGAGCCGCCGAGCAGCGCCTGCATGCCGACGGCGCCGCGGATCAGGATCGATTCGACGTCGAGCCCTTCGTCGCGATAGAAGCCTTTGACGCTGGCGATTCTAAACGGAACTTCGGCGATGGACGCGGCGCTGACGGAGAAACGAACTTTTTTCAATTGCGCCCAGAGCGGCGTCACAGCAAACAGCGAAAAAATTACCGCCAAGGAAAGCGAGAATTTGAGTCTCATGAGCCAACCTCCCCGGCAAGTAAACATAGGCTCCGCAAGCCTGTCAATATATTCTCAAACGAAAACACCTTGACGGAAAATCAACCTTGGCATATGCAGTGCCTACGCCATTGCATACGCGGCCGACGGCTCAATGCCCGATCCGCTGGAAGCGAACTCAAGATCAGGGGAACCGACATGATCATTGATACACATTTTCATGCATTTCCTGGCAGGTTTTTGGATCTCGTGCCGGAAGCGCAGAACGACGTGCGCGGAGTCGGCTTTCATGCCTTCGACCACCGCGAATACCTCGACACGATGGACAAGCACGGCATCGACATCGGCGTTTTGTCCAACACGGGCGGTCGAATCGAGAGAGCCGGACGTGAAAGGGCACTGGAGCTGTGTCGGATCTTAAATGATTCCTTCGCCGACGCTCACGCCAAATACCCGAAGCGTTTCCTTGCGTTTGCCCGGTTGCCGATGGTCGATATGGACGACTGCGTGCGCGAGCTGGAGCGCTGCTACAGGGAGCTCAAGATGCACGGCGTGATGATGCCGACCAACACCGCGGGCAACTATATCGACGAGCCTCAGTTCGAACCGTTCTGGCAAGCGCTTGCAGCCGGTGGCAAGCCGCTGTTCATGCACCCGTGCAACGCTCCCTGCCAGCCGAATTGGGACAAGTATTCGCTGCATCAAAAAATTCTCTGGCCGACGGACAGCACACTGGCCATCTCGCGCATCGTCTATGCCGGAATTTTCGACCGCCATCCCCAAGTCAAGATGATCGCTTCGCACCTGGGCGGGATGATTTTGCTCTACCTCGACCGGCTCAATTGGCGCGAGGGCAACCCGCTTTGCAAGGAGGAACCAGAAAGCTATTTCAAGAAATTATTTTACGACACCGCGGGGCCGATTCGTGCGGAGTTTATCAAGTTCGTCTACGATACTGTCGGCGCGGATCAGATTCTCTTCGGCGCCGACTACCCGCATGGGCGCGGCGGGCGCGACGATCAGTTCTATCCGATGACATTGAAGGCGATGAAAGATCTTGACGTGCCCCAGGCGGATAAGGAGAAAATTTATTATATGAATGCGAAGAAGCTTTTCGAAATATAAAAATCGTTCAAAGGTGCTAGGTTCAAATGTTCATGGGGCCGGATCCAAGGATTCGAAAGGTTCCAGAAGTTTCAATCGCTCCCAACAATGACGCGCCGCTACAATTTCAAGAGTCGCCGGGCGTTTCTTTCCAGGATGGCATCTTTTTCGGCCTGGGCGCAGTTGAGCGCCTGGACTTTTTCCACGCCCAGCCAATCGCCCAAGGTGTAAGGATAATCGGTCCCGAGCATGAGTCGATCTGCGCCGACCTTCGCCCTCAAGTATTCGAGCGTGTCGGTATCATAAACTAACGTATCGAAGTAGAGATTTTTCAGATAACCGCTGGGCGGTTTTAGCGCCTGGGCCGGACGAATTTTCTTGCCGGTTTCGAATTCTTTATCGAAACGGCCGAGATGGTAGGGGAGAAAGCCGCCGCCGTGGAGAGCGCAGATTTTCAGCTTCGGAAAGCGGTCGAACACGCCGCTGTAGAGCATGTAGCCGAGGCAGAGCGTCGAGTCGGCGGGATTGCCGCAGACCGCGTTGAGTCCGAACTCGGTCATGCGCTCGGCGCCGGCGATGTGCTCGGGATGGATGACCACGAGCAGATCCAACTCTTCTGCCTTGGCCCAAAAGGGGTCGAAGTCCTTACTGTTGTAATAGCGGCCGCTGACGTTGGTGCCAATGAAGGCTCCGCGAAAATTGTGCTCGGTGATCGCATGCTCTAAAACTTTGGCCGCGCGCGCAGGCTCTTGCAGCGGCACGATCGCCATGCCGACGAATCGGTCTGGCCGCTGGTGGACCAGCGCAGCGACGCACTCATTGTAGAGTTTGCACCAGGCTTCGCCCTGCGTGCCTGAAAGGCGGTAGCCGAGGCTATTGGTGTTGGCTTCGAGCGTCGCCAGGCCGACGCGACCTTGTTCCATCGCGGCGATATGACCTTCGACATCGAAGATCGGCGGTTGCAGCCGGTGCGGTTTGCTGCCGGCAAAAGAGAGCGCGTAACTGCCCCGTTGTTCGCTGACGGCCACACCCAGAGCCTCGCCGTTGCGTCGCGTCTCTTCGATCAACTGGGTCGGCACGTAGTGGTGATGGATATCGATGGCTCGATGCGCAGTTGCGGTCGTCATGCCGGATTCCTTATTCTTGCGCGTTGATTCAGCGTTCCAGCACGGTCAAAGCTTCGACGTGAAAGGTTTGCGGAAATAGATCGATGGGCTGGACCGTGCGAATTTTATACCCGAGGTTGGAGAGCGCGGCAAGATCGCGCGCCAGCGTCGCCGGGTTGCAGGAGATGTAGAATATTTTCTCGGCACCGAGCGCCGCTAAGTCGGTTTCGATGCCCTTGGCTCCGCTCCTCGGTGGATCGAGAACGATCTTAGCGAAGCGCTCGTGCCGTTTCTTGAACTCCGCCACCGCTCGCGGCACCGGCGCGCAGATCCAGCGGATGTTGTCGATGCCGTTCTTTTGCGCGTTGAGCTTGGCGCTGGAGACCGCCGGACGGTGGCCTTCCACCGCGACTATCGCTTGGCTCCGCCGTGCCAAAGACAGGGTAAAATTACCCGCGCCGCAAAAAAGCTCCAGAAGTTTTTCGTCCCGGTGAAATTGCCCCGCGTCGAGCAGCGCTTCGAGCATGAGGAGGTTGCCTTTCGGATTGACCTGGGTAAAAACGTTGGCGTCGACGCTGAGCGCAAGCTCGCCTGGCGTGCGAACCGTGATCGCCGCCTGGCCCCAGCTCTTGCGCCAATCTCGGCCGGTGACGATCAATCCTTGAATTCCTTCGTTGTCTTCGATCAAGCTCTCGCACGCCGACTGGTCGCGCGGCATGAAGGGGGCGGCGGCGCCGACAGCGACGACAAGCTGCTCTGCCTCGTCGCCTACTACGATCTCCAAATGCTCCATCGGGGTAAGCAGACTGCCTGCCCAGCGGCGCACCGTCTCAATGACGTGATTGAGCCGTTCATCGGCGATCAGGCAGGAATCGATTTCAACCAGTTGATGGGACGACGAGCCGTAGAAACCCAGCCGGTTGGCTGGGCCGATTTGCAGGCGGATGCGCCGGCGATAATGAAATTCTCCGTCCGCGGGGATGATCGGCCGCAGGTCGAAATCGGCGAGCTTACCGATGCGGCGCAGGGCATCGTCGATGCTTTGGGCCTTGGCCTGAAGCTGAGCTTCATAACTCAGATGCTGCCAGGCGCAGCCGCCGCATGCGCCGACGTAAGGGCAGGGGGGGGTGCGGCGCTGGGGCGAAGGCTTGAGCACACGGACCAATTGGCCGATCGAGAAGCGCTCGCGCTCCTCGACGACGCGAGCGACTATGGTATCGCCGGGGGCGCTATGCGGCACCATGAGCACTCTGCCTTCGACCCGGCCAATACCGTAAGGCCCGTAGGATAGCCGATCGATCTCTAGCGTCACTTCATTTTTCGGGTTAGGCTGTGTCATTCTCAGAGATGGTAGCAACAAGGTCGAGCGATATAAACTGCGGCGACGTGCTGAACGAAAGATCTGAAACGCTGATGGACGAACATTGACGCCGGCACTGGCGTGAAAACTTTCTTGGGATGAACCGAATGATTGAGCCGCACAACGATCCGCGCTTCTTGAAGGGCATCGAAGAATTCAACCAGCAGCTCTTTTTCGAGTGCCATGAGACGCTGGAAGAAATCTGGCTGGAAGAGCATGGCGACGAGCGCAAATTTTATCAGGGCCTGATCCAGGTGGCTGCAGGCTATTTCAAGCTGCAGCAGGGCGTGCCGGCGGGCGCGCTCAAGCTCTGGCGCACCGGCGTCGAAAAGCTGGAAGTTTACGGCCCGGTCTTTCTCGGCATCGATGTCGAAGCGCTAATCCAATCTGTCCAGGAACATCTTGCGGAGCTCGAAGCCACCGAGAAGAATGTCGACGAAGCATTCGAGCTAACGCCGCCGACCATCCAATTGATTTGTTAGCATCCCGGCGCATGATCCGCTGCCTCGACGTCCGCAAAGTCTATAGACAGGGCGAAAACGAAATCACCGCATTGGCGGGAGTTTCGTTGGATATCGGCCAGGGTCTGTTTGCTGTGATCATGGGACCGAGCGGCTCGGGCAAGAGTACGCTGCTGCACTTGATCGGCGGGCTGGACCGGCCGACCAGCGGCGATCTGCTGGTCGACGGCCGGCTGATCGGCCAGATGGCGGACGACCAGGTGACGATGTTTCGCCGCACCAAGATCGGCTTCGTGTTTCAATTCTTCAATTTACTGCCGACGCTGACCGCCATGGAAAACGTTGCGCTCCCTTTGGTGCTCGACGGCCGGTCGAAGGCGGAATCGGAGCAGCGGGCGCGAGCACTCCTCGATAAGGTCGGCTTGGCCGCGCGCAGAGAGCATTTGCCTGAAGAGCTTTCCGGCGGAGAGATCCAGCGGGTCGCTATGGCCCGCGCGCTGGCTTTTGACCCGCCGATCCTGCTCGCCGACGAACCCACCGGCAATCTCGATTCGAAAAACGGCACAGCGATCCTGTCCCTCTTGCGCCAGATCAGTAAGAATGACGGCTGCACCGTGGTCATGGTGACGCACAGCGAAGAGGCGGCGAGCTACGGCGATCGGCGAATTTATTTGCGCGACGGCTGCATCGAGAAAGAAGTGCCGTGATCCTTCGCTTGTTGACGACGGTCTCTTGGCGCCACGGGACACACCACCGGCTGCGCACTGCGCTGACTTTTTTCGGCATCGCCCTCGGCGTCGCCGTGGTGGTCGCCATCGCCGTGGTGAACCGATCGCTGACGACCTCGTTTCAGTCGACCATCGATCAAATCGCCGGCAAGGCGGTGCTGCAGGTGGCCAACGGCGAAAGCGGCATTGCCGAGTCGCTCTATCCGATCATTCGCGACACCGCCGGCGTTCAGGACGCCGCCGCGGCAGTGGAGGGGTTTCTGCCCGTGGCCGGCGCGCCGGGCGAGCGCTTGTACGTTTACGGCGTCGATTTGCTCACCGACGCCGCGATCCGCGAGCACCAGTTTGCCGAGGCGCAGTTCGGCTTTGATCAAGCGCTCGACTTTATCGCCCGGCCCGGCTCCATCGCCCTCACCGAATCCTTTTCGCGCCGGCTCAAGCTGCCGATCGGATCGACTATCAGGTTGTTTACTAGCGCGGGCCGGCGGGAGTTTACCGTGCGGGCGCTGCTCAAGGAACAGGGCGCGGCCAAGGTTTTCGGCGGCAGCTTCGCGCTGTTGGACTTGCCGGCGGCGCAGCGCCTGTTCGGCAAGGATGGCAAGCTCGACATCGTCGACTTGACCGTGGAACCGGGCACGTCCATTGAAACGGTGCAGCGCCGCTTGCGCGAGCGCTTGGACGGCGCGGCGGAGGTGGAGCGACCGCGCAAACGCGGCGAGCAAATCGAGCTCTTGCTCACTTCGTTTCGCGTTGGGCTTTTCTTCGTGAGCTTGATCGCGCTCTTCGTCGGCTTCTTTCTGATCTACAATACCGTGTCCGTGTCCGTGGTCCAGCGCAAAAAGGAGATCGGTACCTTGCGCTGCCTGGGGATGAAGCGCAGCGAACTGCTGCGCTTGATCATCGCGGAGGCGTTGCTTCTGGCCCTGGCGGGATCGGCTTTCGGTGCTTTGCTTGGTTGGTTCTTGGCGCGAGCGGCTCTGGTCGCTGTGGGTGAAACAGTGGGCAATCTTTTCTCGCTCATGGATCTCGCTCGAGGCGAATTTACCCTGCGCGAGTGGGCGCTCGGCCTAGGAAGCGGCGTCGGCGTCGCCGTGCTCGCGGCGCTGCATCCTGCCCTTGACGCGATCCGTGTGAGCCCCCTGGAAAACGTCAGACAAGCCGCCTGGCAACCCGCCGGACGCGCGCAATTCTCGTGGCCCAATCGCCTCGGCCTACTCTGTTTTGTCCTGTCTCCTGCCTTGTTGTTGAGCGCGCCGGCGGTCAGCGGCTCGGTGGCGCGATTCAGTGTTGGGGTCATTGGCATGCTGGTATTTCTGCTTGGCTTGGCAGCATTCTGCCCGGCGATTATCGGCTTCGCGGTGCGCCGCTTTCGCCAGTCGAAGCTCAGCCTGCCGGGAGTTTCATGGATCGAGTTGCGCTTGGCTTCGGACAGTCTGTTTCGAAATCCGATCCGCTCCGGCATCACCGTGGCGACGCTGGTTATCAGCCTTGCGGCGATCTTTACCATCGCCGCTTTCGTCAATAGCGTGCGCGGCTCGTTGCTTGCTTGGGTCGATCAGATGGTGACGGCGGATTTGATCGTCAGCTCCGGCGCGCGCACAGCGGGACCGCGAAATGTGCCGCTGCGGGAGGATTTGCTGCCAGAGCTGAGGAGAATTTCCGGCATTGAGGTAATCGACCTGTATCGCTTGATCCGATCAACCTATCGAGGCAAACCGATCTTGATTGAATCTTTTTCCGCCCGCGATTCGGCTCGGGTCAGGAATTTGCCCATGGCGGATGGCGACGGCAGACGGGCGCTGCGTGAGATGGCGGACGGGAAAGGCGTGATTATCAGCGAAAGCTTTCAAAGTAAATTCGGCATCGGCCGCGGCGACCGGCTGGAGTTGGCAACGCCCTCGGGCGCAATCGCTTTCACGGTGCTCGGCGTCTATGTTGATTACTCCTCGGACTCGGGCAGCGTGCTGCTCGACCGCGCGCTATACAAAAAATATTGGCAGGACGACCTGCTCGACGCCTTCGATCTCTGGCTCGCTCCCGGTGCCGATCAAGGTCGCATCGTCGAAACGATCAAGCAGCGCTACGGCGAGCAGTACCAGCTCTTTATCAGCACACACCGCGAGCTTAGAGAGGCGGTGGTGAAAATCATGGAGCAATCCTTCGTGGTTAATTACGCCGTCGAAATCGTCGCGGTGATCGTGGCGATTTTCAGCGTGATCAACACGCTGCTCGCCTCGGTGCTCGATCGCACGCGCGAGATCGGTGTGCTGCGCGCGATCGGCGCGACTCAAGCGCAGGTGCGGCGCGTCATCGTCGCAGAAGCAGGCTGGATGGGTCTCATCGGCGGGTTGCTCGGACTCTTCGCCGGAACAGTGATGGCCTACCACCACGTGGTCTACAACACCAAAGAGCTCACCGGCTGGACGTTTCAGTTTTACTATCCTTACGGCATTGCGGCGTTATCGATCCTGGCGTCGATAATCTTATGCATGCTCGCCGGCTTCGGGCCGGCGCGCCAGGCGGCGTCGACGCCGATCGTCGCTGCAATCGGTTATGAATGATCCGCGCACGACGCGAAAATCAGCTTACGGTGCATCAGATTCCGCTGAAGCTTACGGATTTTTTTGGCGTGCATAATGATGATACGGCGTGACGCAGTGAGCGGTCGATATTGGAATCACTCAACGCGACGATTCAAGAAGTCGGCACTTCGGTGAACATGACGAAGCGGGCGCGGCGGTTTTTGACCCGGCAGGATTCGGTGTGCTCAAAGCATGCGGGAGCTTCTTTGCCGTAGCTGATCGTTACCAGCCGGTCGGTGGCGATGCCTTGGGTGACGAGAAAATCCTTGGCGTTTTGGGCGCGTTTTGCTCCAAGGGCGAGGTTATACTCAGCCGAACCGATGTCGTCGCAATGGCCTTCCACTTCGACACGGACCGTCGGGTGCGCTTTCATCCACTCGGCGTTCTTTTTTAAAACTTCTTGAGCTTCGGGTTCGAGCTCGACGCTGTCGAACTGATAATAAATGTCTTTCAACGGCGCGCCCGGCGGTGTAACCGCGGCCACGCCTCGGCTGATCGCCTCCATCGCAGAAGGCGAGCGCGCAGACACGGGACCGCCTGAGCTGTTTCCGAATTCTGGGTAAAATCCAGGTTTGGCGGTCAAAGAGTCCGACGTAGAACAGCTTGCCATGCCGACAACCAGCCCGGCCAAGACTGTAATCCAACGAATCTCGCTAAAAATATACCGATAATGACGCACGGAAGTCCTCTGTTTATCGAGTTTATAATCGATTTTTATTATCCTCCCGGTTTACACGGAGATTGTCAAGATTTTTTTCCACGCGTCGTGTTTGACCCGCTACGCCGCGCCTCGGGGCGGTTTGCGACGACGATACAAATAAAAGCAAAGAGCGCCTCCCAGTGCGCCGCAGGCATCGATCAAAACATCAAAGATGGCGGGGGTTCGACTGGGAACGAAAACTTGATGCAACTCATCGCTGCTTGCATAGAGGGCAGACAAGGCCACGGCCAGAAAAAGATGTCTCGCGTCGAGGAGCGTTTTCACTTGTAACTGGAGCGCGCGCATGAGCAGCAGCGCGAAAATAAAATATTCACTTAGATGGCCGAGCTTTCGAATCAGCAGATGCACGCCCTCGATGTCGTTGGCGGACCAGGCTGGAAAAGTCCAGTGCAGCCACGGCGCGATGACTCCGGCGGTGTGGGTGTCGGAAAAGAGATCGCTAGAAAATAGAAATATAACCGTGGCCCAGATGATGACCGGGAGCCAAGCTCTTACGCGGCAGCTGCGCGGGGAAGCGTCAGGCATGGCGGACTTGCGTCGCCGGCAGTTGCGGCTTGGTCAAGAGGCTGTAAGCGGCCGCGCTGATGGTTAGCACGGCGACCAGCGCCCACAGCATGGTGCTGTAGTTTTGTGTGCGATCGTAAATCAAACCGGCGCTTACGGGGCCGACAACGCCGCCCCAGGTATAGATAAAACTCATCGCGCCTCTGATCTTGGCGAAGTTATTCCGACCAAAAAAATCGACGATCGCCGACCAGGTTACGGGAAACGCGGCCTCGGTGACGGAGAACAATACGAGATAGAACCAAAGCTGCCATTCGCGGCGGGCGTAGATCAAAAACAGCATGCCGACCAGTGAAACCAGCATGCAGCTGGCGAGAACACGGGAACGCTCGCAACGGTCGGCGAGGTATCCGACGGTCATGTGAGCTGGAACGGCGAGAAAGGCGGCAACGCTCAAGAGAATTGCCGCGTGCGGTTGGGTGAGCCCCTTCCAAGTCATGATCGGCACGAAGTGAACGGTAATGGTGCTGGTGCAAAACACCCTGAGCGTGGTCGCGAGCACCAGCGCCCAGAATTGCCAAGTGGCGAGAGTTTGCTTGAGGGTGAAATCCTTCTGTCTCAGCGCCGCGGAGATTACGCCGGCTGGTTCAGATTGCTTTTCAGCGGCCATCGCATCACTGCCGAGAGATAGGCCGATGCTTTCCGGCGAACGAGCGAGCGGCAGCGTGATCGGAATGCCAAGGACGACAAAAGCGGTGCCTGCAGCCAACGCGCCGAAGCGCCAGCCCCAGCTGTGCACGGCGTAGGCGAGAAATGGCGTAACCAACAGTCCGCCTAAGCTTATCGAAGCGCTCATCCAGGCCATCGCCGCGCTGCGGTGGCGCACGAACCAATTGGCGGGAATGGACATGGTCGCGTCCATCACCCCGGCCTGATAAGAGAGCGAAATGAGCCCCATATATACCAGCAGCAGAGCGGTAAAACTATGGATCCCGGATAGCGCCATGTAACCGATGCCAGTAAAGAACATGGCGGCGAGCATCACCGGACGGGGACCGTAACGATCGATGATGTAACCCGCGAACGGACCTTCCAGAGCGCCCTGCGCCCGCGAAAGGGAGAATACTAGAGATGTGGCGGCGCGGCTCAAGCCCAATTCCTGGCTCACCGGCAAGAAGAACAGAGTGGAGCCATAATAGTGCAGCCCGCCGGCCAAGACGCGCACGGCAGAGCCGATCGCGACCATCCACCAGCCGAAGTACATGCCCTTGAAGCGGTTTGTGACCTTGTTCAACATCGGTGCCGCAGCGTTGCGGAAAGGGCCGAACGGAGAATTCCGGTGGGCGTCGTTCGCGCAGGAAGCTTTGGACAAACTAACGAGCGCGGTTCGCTAAGTCAACGCGATGGTTGGCGGTGAGCGTAGCTAGGCTGATATTTGCTTCGCGTTCGTGTATAAAATTCTCATTTACTCGATCTGCGTTGAGAAAGGTCCATATAGATGAAGCATAAGATTACTTTGATACCCGGCGATGGTATCGGTCCGGAAGTCACCAAACCAACGCTGCAAATTATCAAAGCGGCGGGTGTGAAGGTGGACTGGGAGCCGTACCTGGCCGGGGCTGAGGCGCTCAAGAAGCACAAGACGACGATTCCTCAGGCCCTGATGGATTCTTTCGAAAAAAACCGCGTCGCGCTCAAAGGGCCGGTCACGACTCCGGTGGGCGAGGGCTTCGCTAGCGTCAACGTCGCCTTGCGCCAAACTTTTAATTTGTACGCGAACCTGAGGCCGATCAAAAATCTGCCCGGCGTCAAGGCGCGCTATCAGGGCATTGACCTGGTCGTCGTGCGAGAAAACACCGAGGGGCTCTACTCCGGCATCGAGCATGAAGTGATTCCCGGCGTCGTCGAGAGCTTAAAAATTATGACCGAGCGGGCATGCACGAAGATCGCCAAATTCGCCTTCGAGTTCGCGCAACGGAACGGGCGCAAAAAAGTCGCTGCGGTGCACAAGGCAAACATCATGAAGCTGAGCGACGGACTGTTCCTGGATTGCGCCAGGAAAGTCTCGAAAGGATACAAGTCGATCGCTTTCAGCGACGTGATCGTCGATAACGCCTGCCTGCAGCTGGTTCTCGATCCCTGGCGTTTCGATGTGCTCTTAATGGAAAATCTTTACGGCGATATTCTGTCCGATTTGGCCGCCGGGCTGGTCGGAGGTCTCGGCATCGTGCCGGGCGCCAACCTCGGGGATGTGCACGCGCTCTTCGAGACCGTTCACGGCAGCGCTCCCGATATCAAAGGCAAGAATATCGCCAATCCCGCGGCGATGATCCAGGCGGCAGTATTGATGCTGCGCCACCTGTCCGAGAAGGCTGCCGCCAATCGCATTGCCCTGGCATTGGAGCGCGTTTTGATGCGCGGCGAGGTGATGACCCGCGATCTCGGCGGCAGCGCCAGCACGACGAGGTTTGCCGAGGCGATCATCCGAGAGATAGAAAAATAACCGCGCACGCCTCGCTTCCTTTTCAAGTCACTCGAATGCTTGCGCAAATTCCGCCGCAACTAATCGCGCTCGCCGCGGCGCTCTCCTACGCCACTTCAGGGATCGCGGCGCGCCGCGGCTTACGCTATTCCACACCGATCACGGTGACACTGGTCTCGCTGACCATTCATGCCGTGGGGCTCTGGTCGGTGCTGTTGTTCACCGGCGTGCCGCGGGTTTCGCCTTGGGTGTTATTTCTCTTTTTCATTACCGGCACGCTCCAACCGGTGATTCGGCTTTTTACCTATGCGGGGATTTACTACATGGGCGCGGCGCGCGGCACCACGGTGCGTGGCTCTCATCCCTTGTTTAGCACAACCTTCGCAATTCTTTTTCTTGGCGAAAGTCCAAGTCATTGGGTTATCCTTGGCACCGTCCTGATCGTTCTTGGCGTGACGTTGATCTCGTGGCGAAGCGAGGCACAGCGGGGCTCCTTCCGCGCGTGGCACGTAGCGTTTCCTCTCGGCGCGGCGGTGCTGGCGGGCATTAGCCATCCGATCCGCCGCTACGCGCTCAGCCTCGCTGACGAGCCGCTCTACTTTGCCGCGATGGTGGGATTGGTGTCGCTGTTTTGGATGGGCAGTTATCTGCTCTCGCCGTTTGCTACCGAGCGGCCGGTTTGGCACCGCCAGGCGATCGGTCCTTTCATCATTGCAGGAACGTTCGAAACGCTGGGCATTCTCCTGGTCATTGTTGCCTTGAGCATCGGTCACGTCGTGATCGTCTCGCCGATCGTGGCCACCAGTCCGCTCTGGATTCTCCTCGGCACGGCGCTGTTTCTCAGAGGTGTTGAAAGCTTGACGCTCAGAACCGTGCTCGGCGCGGTCTGCGTCGTGTCGGGAACGATCGCGATCTCGATCTTGCACTGAGCTCGACTCACGCATCCTAACGCGGCGGAGTAATTGGAGCCACAGCAACGGTCCGCTTCGCCATTGAATCGCGTTCAACGGGTGTTTGCCGGTTCACACCCGTGGCGGTTGTCATGTCTGCACAAAATCCATTAACCTGCGGCGAACAGAATCATTAAGGATTAACTGCTGAGGGAAGCGCGCGCCGATCCGCGGCATCCGCTTATAAAGGGTGTGGCGGAGTAGTTTAGCGAGGAAGTCTAATGGCTAAGCGTAAATTTGTCGCCGGTGTGGACCTCGACGGTGTTGTCGCGGATTTTTATCGAGGACTTCGTCCAATTGCAGCCGAATGGCTGGGTGTGGATGTCTCGCAATTAACTGAAGAGGTATCCTATGGTGTCCCCGAATGGAACCTGGCCAGCATGGGCGGTTATGATCCGCTCCATCGATTTGCGGTTACTCAGCGCCAGCTCTTCGAGAAGCTTGAGCCCGTCCCTGGCGCGGCAGCTTCGCTTCGTCGTCTCTCTGAGCATCAGGTGCGAATACGAATCATTACCCATCGGTTATTCGTCAATTTTTTTCACGAAAAGGCCGCAAGCCAAACAATCACTTGGCTAGAGCGCTACGGTATCCCGTATTCCGATCTTTGTCTTATGGAAGACAAGACCGCCGTCGGGGCTCACCTCTACATTGAGGATTCTCCGAAGAACATTGAGCGCTTGCGCGAATTGGACCAAGAAGTGATTATTTTCACCAACTCGACGAATCGAGGTATGCCGGGGTTGAGAGCGGATACCTGGGCGGACGTAGAAAGAATGATTTTGGAACGGCAGAAGCGTTATCTGAGCGAGGACTCTTAACGTCAGGGTATGTCTATGGCAAGACGCGAGTCTTTCAAAGCTTATCCAACCGAAGAGACAAGTGATGAGATGTGAAAGCTTTATTTAGCCCGTGTGCCCTGTCAGTCAATTTCACAATGTTGTAAAAACCACGATCAGCCGAAGCGGCGAGAAGAGCAAAGGGATCCAATCCTTTGCTAGCACCCAAGAGTAGCGCTTGTCCAAGGTCCGGCGAGTTGAATGTCGTCTCGGGCAAGGCGCGTGAAAATGCTTCTAGCAAAAGGCAACAACTTGCAAAAATAGATTAGAGCTGTTGTCTCACATGCCTTGCACAAAAACGGGTCCGCTCGCCCGACATTAAGTTGCCATAGCGGCGGCCGCTTCCAACCCGAACTCTTTATGAACGGTTCCAGCCAGATCTCCTACCTCGGCGCTGAAAGCCATCAATAGATCGTCCAGCGTGACGATTCCTAGCAGGTGGCGATGCTCGTCCACGATCGGAAGCCGGCGAACCCCCCGGTTACGCATCAGCCGTACGGCATCGAGCAAGTCATAATTAACGTTGACCATCGTGGGATTGGCGGTCATGACCGCTTTGACCGCAATCGCCGCCGGCTTTTGGTCTCTCGCCACGGTCTTAAG
>JBLMXG010000163.1:0-2640 GCA_050257635.1 Chloroflexota bacterium | reverse complement strand
GACCAGTTGGCAACCTCCGGACGGTCGGTGCCCTGTTCATGCGCGTAGCGCAGGTTGTCGATGATCGCGTTTTTCATTTCCTCTTTCAGATGCGCCGCCTTCGTGCGCAGCTTCGGCACCCGATCGATCACGTCGATGACTAGATGGAAGCGCGAGGTCTCGTTCAGCATCGCCAGCTCGAGCGGCGTGTTGATGTTGCCCTTCTCTTTGTAGCCGCGCACATGCATGTTGTCGTGTCCCTTGAAACGATAGGAGAGCTTGTGGATCAGCCAGGGATAACCGTGGAAATTGAAGATGATCGGCTTGTCCGTAGTGAACAGGCTATCGAACTCGCGCTCCGTGGAGCCGTGCGGATGCTCGGACGCCGGCTGCAGTCTGAAAAGATCTACGACGTTGACAAAGCGGAGCTTTAGATCCGGCGTACGCTCGCGCAAGATCGCGGCTGCGGCCAGCGCTTCCATCGTCGCCACGTCGCCGCAGGAGGCCAACACTACGTCTGGCTCCTCACCGGCGTCCGTGCTTGCCCGCGCCCAAATGCCGATCCCCTTGGAGCAGTGAACGATCGCCTCGTCGATGGTTGTGAATTGCAGATGTTTCTGCTTATCGGCAACGATGACGTTGATGTAGTCGGTTGAGCGCAGACAGTGATCGGCGACCGACAGCAGGGTATTGGCATCGGGAGGCAAATAGACGCGCGTCACACTCGAGCTCTTGTTGGTAACCAGGTCGATAAATCCAGGGTCCTGATGCGAAAACCCATTGTGATCCTGGCGCCATACCGTAGACGACAGCAGGATGTTCTCGGCAGCCACCGAAGCGCGCCACGGCACATGGTTTTTAGAGATGTCCAACCACTTGGCGTGCTGGTTGAACATGGAATCGATGACGTGGGCGAATGCTTCGTAGGTATGGAAGAACCCATGCCGCCCCGTGAGCAAATATCCCTCCAGCCAGCCGATGAGCGTATGCTCGGATAGCACTTCCATGACGCGCCCGTCGCGCGCCAGCTCGCCGCCGTCGGCGTCTTCCGGCAGCATATCCGCCATCCAGGTTTTCTTGCTCGCTTTGTAAATGTCCTGCAGCCGGTTGGAGGCGGTTTCGTCGGGGCCGAAAACGCGGAAGCTGGTCATATTGTTTTTCATCACATCGCGCAAAAACTCGCCCAGCGGTTTGGTGTTTTCGTATTCCACCGAGCCGCGAGAAGGCACCTCGACGGCGTATTTGCGGAAGTCGGGAAGTTTCAGCTCTTTACGCAGCAAGCCGCCGTTAGCATGCGGGTTGGCGCTCATGCGCCGATTGCCCTTGGGCGCCAGCGCTTTAAGCTCGGGCATGAGCTTGCCGTTTGAATCGAAGAGCTCTTCGGGCTTGTAGCTCCGCATCCAGTCTTCCAATAATTTTAGGTTCGCCGAGTTGCCGCGCACGTCGCCAAAAGGCACCTGATGCGAGCGCCAAAAGCCTTCCACCTTGTGCCCGTTGATCTCCTTCGGCCCGGTCCAACCTTTGGGCGAACGGAATACGATCATCGGCCAGCGCGGGCGCAACGGCTCGTTCGATTCCCGCGCAGTTCTCTGTTGCGCGCGGATCTCGCCGATCGCCTCTTCCAACGTAGCCGCCATTTTTTGATGCATATCTGGTGGATCGCTTCCTTCCACGAAATAGGGTTTATAGCCGTAGCCAACAAACAGCGCTTCCAACTCTTCGTGGCTGATCCGGGCTAGGATCGTCGGGTTGGCGATTTTGTAACCGTTCAAATTGAGGATCGGCAGCACCGCGCCGTCGCGCACAGGGTTGATGAACTTGTTGGAATGCCAAGCGGTCGCCAGCGGGCCGGTCTCCGCCTCGCCGTCGCCCACCACGCAAGCGACGATCAGATCGGGGTTATCGAGCGCCATGCCGTAGGCGTGCGAGAGACTGTAGCCGAGTTCGCCGCCTTCATGGATGGAGCCTGGCGTTTCCGGAGTGACGTGGCTGCCGATATGGCCGGGAAAGGAGAACTGCTTGAAAAACTTCTGCATCCCTTCCGCGTCTTCACTCTTGTCCGGATAGATCTCGGAATAAGTGCCTTCGAGATATGCCGGCCCCAAAACCCCGGGGGCGCCATGACCCGGTCCGGCGACGAAAATCACGTCGAGGTCGTATTTGACGATCATGCGGTTCAAATGGATCCAGACGAAGGATAGCGCCGGGCTCGCGCCCCAATGGCCGAGCAACCGGTACTTCACGTCTTCTGTTTTCAAGGGCTCCTTGAGGAGCGGATTGTCCTTGAGATAGATCATCCCCACCGAGAGGTAATTGCACGCGCGCCAATAGGCATTCATCAGTTCGAGTTCTTTGTCGGTTAATGGCTTTTGCATCTCATTCGCTATTAGATTCATTTCACCCTCCTTATTTTTCTTCAGGGCGCCGGGCGGCTAACGCGGATCGAGTCGCCTTGATTTTGCCCACCACGAAGCTCACGAAGGACACGAAGGGTTTCAGCAATTCAGGAATGGATATTCCTAAACTTCGCGTTCTTCGTATTACTATCGTTTAAGATTTGCGTGGCCTGCGCAAATACCATAAAAATTAAACACACTTGGATTCGGAACTGCCTCTCGCCAAGGCGCAAAGTCGCCAAGTTTAGAGTAGAGAGATAAAATC
>JBLMXG010000162.1:0-43864 GCA_050257635.1 Chloroflexota bacterium | reverse complement strand
CGACGAAATCCGCTTGCCAATTCTGATAACTGCCGAAGCTTGTTTGCGCGGCCTGATAAAATGCGGAATTGGCGTGGGGATCGCTGGAGCCGAATTTTTTCAGATTGCCGAAGTAGTATTCGTGCAGAATCATGCCGTTGTATTCAAACCCCAGGCGGCGGGTGAGCTCCGAGTAGACATCGAAGTCTGCGGGTTCCACTCGGCCGTGCTTGTTGTACTCCGCCAGGCGCTCGATCAGTTGGTTAGTCTGCTTCACATAGCCTTCGTAGAGTTTGAAGTGCATTTCGAGGGTGCGGTCGGAGATGCCCTGCAGTCCGCTCAAGTTAAATGACTGAATCGGGTAGGTCCGTTCTTCGTGAGCCTCCGGGCCGCCGGCTTTTTTAGGTTCAGATTTCACGCTCATAGTGTCCTCCTTTTTGATTGAATTGGTTATCACCCCTCAAAAGCAGTGGAACTATCTCTGGCTGACCTGCTGATCGGCGGTATCCCAATGCAACAGCCGTGTCATCATGTGGCCTTTGGAAACTTCCACATTCTTGATTTCCTCGGTCCGATTTCCATAGCTCGCTCTCACGTCGTATTTTCCGGCGGGGAGGGCGACATAAAGCCATGGACCCGCCGTGACGGTGCTTAATACCTCTTTGCCATGCTCGTCGCTGATCGTAACGTTGACATCGCTGAGGTAGTTCCCGCGGCGGTTGGCGAAAGAGAGATCAAGATCGTAGCCCGGCGCCATCTTGAGCATCTGTTGGCGCTCTTCGCGGCCCACGCCGCCGGACATGAACTTGGCTCCCTGTGGTGTTTTTCCGGAGTCGATCCCGCTCGCCATCGTTGTCCGCGCGAACGATGGCAGCGGCCATGCCAGCACCAGAGCGAGTGGCATGCCGGTGAGAAATGAAGCTCGGACTATTTTTGCCCGTGCCTTGAACGGCTTTTTCATTGTCGGATCTCCTTCCTTGCGACACGTCATGATTTCGCCGACAGCTGGAGTGGTTCGGCTTGCTCCGCGCTCGCGCCTACCGGTGCAAAAAGTCTTTGGTGCCGCAGCGAAATTCATGTGCTAAGAAAGTTCCGCAACTCGCGTGCCAGGAATGCTGGGATCGCTACTGCGCGCGTTAAAAGCAAAACAGCAGAAATACTAGGCAAAATGAATGAGATTCTTGTCACTTTTTTATGAAGTCATGAATTGATCGGCTTGCATGCGCGAATTGTGGCGCAAATGTGTGGCGCGTGGGGCTCGATGGCAGCCTGTCACGGTCGACGAGTGAGGTAAAACCCTTCGGTTCTGTCTGAATGATATCGACCGCCAGCAACGAAGAGCGGATCAATAGTTCAACGACGTGCTGTGGGTGCGCTAGGGGGCGCTTGTCTTGGCCACCAAGTCGAGGAGTTCCTCGGTGGTAAAAGGCTTGGACAAGAGCGGCGCGCCCAGTTCATTTGCCGCGTTGCTTATAGACTTATCGGCAAAAGCGGAAATCAAAATAATTTTTGCGCCCGGGCATTGCTCTTTAAGCCCTTGGGCGAGTTCGGTCCCCAAAATCACCGGCATACGAACGTCAAAGACAAAAAGGTCATAATAACTGCGCTGCGATAACTTGAAAGCCTGCAGCGCGTGGTTGGTCCAGTGGACGTCATGACCATTGGCTTCCAGCACCTCGACTAAAAATTGGCAAAAAGTTTTGTCGTCGTCGACGATCAGTATGCGCATGACACCGTGCCCACCAACCGCAACTGGCAAGAACGGTGCCATAGCGATGAAGGGCTGCATTCTCCGGATCACCAGACCTGGGCAGGAAGGAATTTGCTGACGAGACGTTAGTTTTTGACGCCAGCCCCGGCTTTGTAGCGGGTCAGCATGCGATAAAGGGAGCGACGGTCGATATTGAGCATCCGCGCCGCCCGCGAGAGGTTGCCGTCGCATAGCGCGATGACGCGCAGAACATAGCGTTTCTTGACTTCTTCCAAAGGCGGCGTATCGGCGATCAGGAGCGGCTCGCGCCCCGATTCGTTGCCGTAAAGCGAGGGCCGCGACAGCGTGCGAATCTCCGCAGGCAGATCTTCCACGGTGATGGCGCGTTGATTCGACAGAACAACCGCGCGCTCGATGACGTTTTCCAATTCTCTGACGTTGCCGGGCCACCAATATTTCAGCAGGAGGCTCATCGTGGGTTCCGAGATCGCGGTGACCGGTTTGGCGCTTTCGTGGCTATAGCGCTTGCGGAAATACTCCGCCAGCGGCGCGATGTCCTCGGTGCGCTCGCGCAGGGGCGGCAGATGGATGGTCACGACTTTGACACGGTAGTACAAATCTTCGCGAAACGCGCCGCTGCGGATCAAACTTTCCAAGTCTTTGTTGGTCGCGGCAACGATGCGGACATCGACTTTGATGGGCTTTTGCGAGCCCACGGGTCTGACTTCGTGTTCCTGCAGCGTGCGCAGTAGCTTCGCCTGGTTCTCCAGGCTGATGTTGCCGATCTCGTCGAGAAAGCAGGTGCCGCCCTGGGCCGATTCGAAAACTCCTTTTTTGTCGCTAACAGCGCCTGTGAATGCGCCGCGCACATGGCCGAACAATTCGCTGGCCAACAGGGTTTCGGTCAAGGCGCCGCAGTCCACCGCGACGAAGGGGTGGCCGGCGCGCTCGCTATGCTCGTGAATGGCGCGGGCGATGAGCTCTTTGCCGGTGCCGCTCTCGCCGAGGATCAGCACCGTGCTGCGAGTCGGCGCAGCGCGGGCGATGGTTTTGTACACCTCCATCATCGGTTGGCTTTTGCCGACCACCGAGCCGAGGAACGCGCCGTCGTCGACGCGGCCCGACTCCCAGCTCTTCGGTTGACGCAGCTCGGGTTGCGCCAATGCCCGGCGCACCACGCGCTTGAGCTCTTCCAAGTTCATCGGCTTGGAAATGAAATCATACGCGCCCTCGCGAATCGCTTGAATCGCGGTGTCCATGGAGCCGAACGCGGTCATGACCACGACCGGCAATTCCGGATGGTCGCGATGCGCCTGGCGGGTGACATCCAGGCCGTTTACTCCGGGCATCCGCACGTCGACGATCAGCAGGTCCGGGCGTTCCCGCTCCAGAGCGGTCAAGGCATCGGCGCCGGACCGCACTTGGCGGACCTGATATCCCTCCCCCGCCAAAACTTCAGCGAAGAGTTGGCTGCTGACTTGATCGTCGTCGGCGATGAGAACCTGGGCGTTCATGGCCATTTAAACCTGCGCCGTAGCCGCACAAGGGTCAGTGGGGAGAAAAATTGTCGCTGTGGTTCCCTTGGCAACTTCGCTCGTGAGTTGAATATCACCGGAATGGCCTTTGATGATTTCCTGGGAAATCGCCAAGCCCAAACCATTGCCTTTGCCGGCCACCTTGGTTGTGACAAACATATCAAACACCTTCGGCAGCACTTCGCCGGCGATGCCGCTGCCCGTGTCCGAAACGATCATCGTTACGCCGGCGGGTTTCGACCCCGAGGCCGGCTGGCTTCGCGTGACGATCTGCACCCTGCCGCCGTCCTGCATGGCGTCGAGCGAATTGTCGAGCAGATTGACCAGGACGCGCTGTAAAGACGGTCCATCCCCGAGCAGCACAGGCAAGCCCTCCGCTAAATCGGTTTCCACCGTGATGCCGCGCTGTTGGAGAATCGGCCGGAACATGACGATGGTTTCCTGGATCAAGCCGTTGATGTCGACGCGTTGCTGCTTCGGAAAGGAACTTCGCACGCGGGAAAGATAAGAGCTAATAATTTCCACCATGCGCTCGACTTGCAACCTGATGATTTCCAAGCGGCGTCGCCCGTTGTTGCTCAAGTCGTCTTGGGCGAGCAGCTGGGTGTAGCCGAGCACGGAGTTCAGCGGCGTGCCCAGCTCGTGAGCGATGGTGCCGGTTACGCGCCCCAGCGCGGCCAGGGATTCGACCCGTTTCATCTCGCCTTGCAGACGCCAGAGCTCGTGGTTGCTTTCGATCAGTTCGCGCGAAACCCGCGCGACCTCTTCTGCCGCCTCGCGGCGCTGAAAATAGGATTGGAGCATTTCCGCGAGCGATTCGACGAGGCGCTTTTCTTCCGCCGAAAACTCATGCTCATGATCCTGCGGCGGCGGCCCGATGGCGCCGACCTCAATAAATCCGCGCTTGCCTCCGCGGGTGGCAAAATCGGAACGATGGCCGCAATGCAACTCGGCAAAATTGGCGGTTTTGTACTGGCTTCCAGTAAACTCGATGCGGGCAGCGGTCCGATCGGGGCGCTGGCAGGCGGCGGGAATGAAGTCGACGATCCGGCGCAACAGATGGGAAGTCTTTTGGTCGCCCGCTTGGAGGAGGTGGGCTGCAGCATGCAGGGCCGTCAGCTCTTTGACGCGCTCGCCGAGGTCGCGGAGCAATTTCCGATTGTCCTTCTCGGCCCGTTCGCGCTCGCCGATCTCGATCCTCAAGTTGTCGTTAGCAGTGGCCAGCTCGGCGGTGCGCTCGCTGACCCGATGCTCTAATTCCGCATGGGCTTGGCGCAGCGCTTCCTCGGCGCGCTTGCGGGCCGCGGTCAATGAGCTGATCAAGAGCGCGACCATGGCGAATAGAGCGACGCGTACCGTGCCGTGAAGCGGTCGTAGAGGCTGGGCAGCGTAGGTGAAGAACCACTCGGTGGCGATGACGGCGACGATCGTCGCCGCCAGGCCCGGGCCGAGTCCGCCGAACCAGGCGCTGATCATCACGGCGGCGGTATAGATGGGGAAGAGACTGGGTTCGAGGGCCGGGCCCAGCGCGAGGGTGGCAACCGTCGCCAGCAAGATGCAGCCGAGCGCGACGCTATATCCCGCGATCGCCGATCGTTCCGGTTTATCGAATGCTCCCCAGGGTTTTATCATCGGCGGTAAATGCAACTTGATCTCTCGACGTGTTTGCGCGCTCCCATGGCGCACTACTTTCATTCCAGCATATTCTTAGGGGATCGTTAAGAAGGCTCGGCGTCGCGTTGGCATGGCGAACTGCCGACGACGATAAGGCCCGCTGCAACGGCTGCCGCGCGGGCTGGCTCAGGCTCTTTCACAAGCGTGCGCGCTAACGAGCATGCTGGTGGGGTTCGGCCCAATTCCTGTGGTCGGAATCTTTCCAATCCTGGAACAATGCGAGTAAAAAAACCGCGCCGCCGATGCTCAGAGTATTCCACGCCGCCAGCTTCAAGTTGAAATAACGGTACAAAAACGGATTGATCAGAGTGAGGAAGCCCAACGCGGTTACCAGCCAATCCAGCACCACGATGTCGCCTTCGCGGCGCGCTAAAAGTCGGCAGAGCGAAAATGTTGCGATGCCGAAACCAAGCAACAAATCCTCCGAAAGAATTTTGAGCGCGCCTCGATTGAGCAAGGCCAGAGTGAATGGCGAGATCATCAACCACAGACCAAGAATTAAACTTGACGCCATCGATCGCTTCAAGTAACCCGTTCCTTTCTTATCCAATCTTGGCATGGCATCTGCACGCAAATGCTTCGCGATTGATAGCGGTGCAAGCGCGGTGCCACCGAGCCGGCAAATCTACGCCTAGCGAGACCGTTGGCAGCGGCGGAAGCCGGTACAATTTCGCCTCAGATGCCGCGCAATTTTGCCCCAGTCGTCGAGTCCGTCGTTGCGCGGCGCAGCTTGCGCCTGTCTATTTCACAGTTGTCTCTCGGCGAGGTATGCAGTCGACGATGCGGCATGGGGATTGCCAGAGAAATACTATGGTGCGTGACCTCGGCCGGGTGACGCACCTCAATCCGATTTTGGCTCGAATCAAACGATTGGCAGAGGGCGGGTCGGCATGGGCGAAAAAATGGCGGAGCGCGAGTATCAAAGCTGGATGTCGCTGTTTCAACCAGACGTGCTGGCGCCGTTGCAATATCTGGAGCGGTGGCGCTGCCGGCGGCGACAAAATCCGGAAATAATGCTCATGTTTGCAGTGCTGGAAGATGCCGTAGCCTGTTTTCAAAAGTTTTCCGCGGCGACAAACCGTCGCGGCAAAATGCGCTTTCGCGAAGCCGAAAGCTGGCTGATGGATAAGGACCGCGACGGGTTTTACACCTTTGACAATATCTGCGACGTGCTAGGCTTGGATCCGAATTATGTCCGCGCCGGGTTGTCGCGCTGGCGCCGCAGCCGGGGAAACAGTTGAGCGAGCTATGGGCTCTCAGAGCGCCGGACAGCAATCGTTCGATATGAAGCTAAGCCAGGTTTTGGGGCAGGCGAAAACGGAGTTGAGGCGAAATTAACCACAGCGAGCGGAGGACTCTACGATGACTCGGATTATTGTTGCAATTGGGTTCTTGTTATTTTCTATCGTGCCTGCAGCCGGCACCTATGCGTACGACGGCGCGGCCGTGAGCCATGGCGGCACTATAGAAGGCGTGGTCAAATTCAAGGGAACGGCGCCGGCGCCGAAAAAGATTAACGTCACCAAGGACACGGCGGTCTGCGGCAAAACGACAAAGACCGATCAGTCCTTAATCGTCTCCAATGGGGAAGTGGAAGACGCGGTCGTGTATATCGCCGATATCAAGAAAGGCAAGCCGATGAGCCCGAGCGAAGTCAAGCTCGATCAGCGCGATTGCGAGTATCATCCCCACGTACTGGCGTTTAACGCGGGTTCAACGGTGGATGTGATCAACCCGGACGGTATTCTGCACAACATTCACAGCTACAGTAAAGTCAATACACCGTTCAACTTCGCCCAACCGAAGTTCAAAAAAACCTTGAACGTGAAGATCGAAAAACCGGAAATCATCAACATCAAGTGCGACGTGCATAGCTGGATGAACGGCTGGCTGTTTTCGGCTGCCAATCCCTATTTCAGCGTCACCGGCCATGACGGCAGTTTTAAACTCACGGACGTTCCTCCCGGCACTTACACGCTCACGGTGTGGCACGACACCCTCGGCAAATTGAGCCAGAAAGTCACTGTCAAACCGAATCAGGAAACCAAAGTAACCTTCGAGCTGGCGCAAAAGTGATGGGCGTCGGCACGGGCAGATTAAGCAGGTTTAAAAACGATGGAGAAGAGAAAACCGGGGATTTGGAGCCGCCGCGATTTTTTCAGCCGAGTGGGCTGGGGCGGCTTCGGCTTTTTTTCGTTTCTGTCGCTCGTCGGATTCATCCGGTCAGCATTCCCCCGCGTGCACTTTCAGCCGCCATCGACTTTTAAGGCGGGTTTTCCTTCGGACTACGCGGTCGGCGAGGTCAGCAGCAAGTACAAACAAGAATACCGCGTCTGGATTGTGCGCGAAGATACGGGATTTTATGCCCTCTTCGCCAAATGCACCCATTTGGGCTGCACGCCCAGGTGGCTACAGGTGGAGGACAAGTTCAAGTGTCCTTGCCATGGCAGCGGTTATTACAAAAGCGGCATGAACTTCGAAGGACCGGCGCCGCGGCCCCTCGACCGCTTCGAAATCAGCTTCGCCGAAGACGGCCAACTCGTGGTGGACAAAAGTGTGATTTATAAAATGCATCCGAACGAGGAACCGGACGATCAATATCCGCAGAGCGTTCTCAAGGCGTAACCATGTCGCCCGGGTGGACTTCGCTCGATATCAGGTTCCTTGCACCGAAGGTAAATTTAGTCCTTCGGTAACGTCCGCTGGGCGCGAAGCTTGTCGAAAGTAGTGACTTTCCAGGACCTCTAAAGTGGCGGGGGCTTGTTGCCATCGGTGCTAGGCTAAAGCTCCACGGCGGAAATCTCCCAAACGGAAGGTCGGGTTCAATCCGTAGGCTCAGATGCTTTTCGATTGCGCCGACTTTCCAGGCCGCCGCGAATCAGAACAAAATGCCGGTCGACTTTTGTACAATCCGGTTGCCTGGAGTGCGTGGTTTCGTCCCCCTGGGGGGCGTTCGGGTTGGTGAGCTGGTCCGGTTCCAACGCGGTAAGTGTTTGTTCGCACAAATTTAAAATCTCGATCAGAGCATCGGTGCCGGTGCTGACTCTAGCCATGACAAGCAATGCAGGCAAAAATCGTGCACGCTTGCTGTTTAGGATTCAAGGAAGTTTTGAGCACTTTTGAGATTGTTTTTACCCGCCTGATGTCAGTCATAGTTAACGAATTGTCACAGCATGACACTCATGGAGCCCGAAGGCCAGAATTTAAAGGACGATCATCGCTGGGCGGCAAGTTGACAAATGCGGTGGAAATATTCGCCGTCGAATCTCGCGGCTGACGGGCTTGGCTGGCTAGAGGGTAAGCAGTCACCGGGTGCGCCCAAGCTCTGGCCCGTGCAAGCCAGGACCGATATCTCATTTGTCTTGGCGCTCCTGATTTCGACTCGAAAGCGGGTAGCGAAACCGGCGAACCGCCGCGAATAATATTTCACTCTCCGGCGAAAAAAAGAGACGGACAAAAAATGCCGCGCCACGGCGTGATCGGAGACCACTGCTGAAAATTTGCGCCGGAGGCGCTCCCTCCATCGGTCAATTAGACGGTGGCTGCGTTCTTCAAGGGGTTGTGAAATGAACAAATTCTATGAGCTTTTTTTCGGCCGGGTTTAAAGATTTTGTCGGGTTGTAAATCATCCTCGCTCTCGGGTGAGCGATGATCTTCTCAAGATTGAAGGTTCGGAATCGGCCGTTGTCTTCGGGCTCTATGCAGATGTCGTGGACAATGCCGAGACCCACGGCGTTGGCGACGTAGCGCTTGACTTCGACGCAGGTGCTCGCCTCCATTTCGGTGCGAAGGGCGAGATTTTTCTTGCGGAAAGCTCCATCGATCACCGCCCTCGTAGTCGTGAACGACTGCAGCAGCACCATCGGTTGCTGCGACAATTCCTTCAACCCGATCCGCTTCGCCGTGAAGCTTACTCCCTGGCGGGGGATCACCAAGGTGAGCTTGGGTGTGATTAAAGGAACTTCTTCGAGGTCGACGAACGCGTGGGGGAACAGGCCCATGGCCAGATCCGCGTCACCGGACCGAACCATGGAGATCGCATCCGCATGGCTCCGGGCGAGAATCGTGAGCTTGATGGAGGGATACGCGGCGCGAAAGCGCGCAAAACTCGGCAAGTAATAATATCGCAAGCAGGCCGGAGCCGCTAAAGAAATCATCCCGCTGAAATCTTTACTTTGATGCTTCGCCTTCTCGCCGGCCTCATGGACTGAATCAAGAATCCTCTTGGCGTCGCAGTAAAAAATTTCGCCCTTCGGCGTTAGCGTCAGCTTTCGCCCCCTGAGCTCGAAGAGTTTCAAACCCAGCTCCTGCTCGAGGGCCTTGATCTGCTGCGAGACCGCCGACGAGGTGAGAAAGCAGCGCTTGGCCGCGTCTTTCAAGGTGCCGCACTGAACGATCTGACAAAAGCTGTTGAGTTGGCGAAGCTCCATCGCGATGATTCAGAAAAATTAAACTAACGATTAAATAAATTAAGATTGACATCACTTCAAGGCCGTCGCTACTATAACCCGCGTCGAAAGATTCTCCCGGCAAAGAGATGAAGAAGGCAGCGGAAATCTCATTGGGCGATCTGTGCCACGTGGGCCGGGGAACTCCGGCGGGCGAGTGGTTTCGTCGCTACTGGCTTGTCGTGGGCGCAACGCGTGAATTATACGACGTTCCGCACGCCGTTAGAGTGCTGGGCGAGGATTTAGTTTTGATGCGCGACTCCCAGGGCCAGCTCGGCTTGCTCGGACTTCACTGCCCGCACCGGGGTACCTCGCTGGAATATGGCGATATCGAAGACGGCGGACTGCGCTGCCCCTATCATGGCTGGCTCTTCGATGTCGCGGGGCAGTGTCTGGAGATGCCGGCGGAGCCGAAGGACAGCAAATTCTTCCAAAAGGTGAAACACCTATCATATCCGGTGCGCGAGCAAGGCGGCTTGATCTTTGCCTACATGGGACCGGATCGGGAGGATCCGCCGCCTTTGCCAAAATATCAGGCGCTCGCCGATCCGAACGGGCAAAGGTCCTTAGAAGCCACGCGCCAATACGACTATAACTGGTTCAACTTCATCGAAAACGGCGCGGACCCGGTGCACTTTTCAGTCTTGCACCGCGCAGATCCGAACGACGGCACGTGGCGCAGCTGGTTTTTCAATTTCACGGACATTCCACGATTCGACGCAGTGGAAACTCCCTATGGCATGAAAGTCATCTCGCGCAAGCCGGGACCGAGCTCGGACACCGAATACGTGGATGAAAAAAGTTTTGCCTTGCCGAGCATCCTGCAAATCGGCGATACCGAATTTACTCATTTCAAACGGCCGCCCGAGGCGCTGAGCGCGGGCTCGCACAACGCTCATTTCATGTTTGTCACCCCCAATGACGATGACAGCTTCAGGCTGTTTACCGTGAATCACTACACCGGTCCCGATCCGGAGTTTTTCGAGAAACTGGCGCCCAGCCGAAAATTTGAAGCCAAGGCGGAACGGAAACCGTACGACCGGCGCAAGTTTTCGCCGTTCAGAGGCAATGTGCGGACGGAAGACATCGCCTGCCAAGCAACCCAACCCTTGCTCGACCAACGCAAGGAGCAGCTTGCGACCTCGGACAAGGGCGTAATCCTGATTCGGAAAATTATTCTCAATGCAATCCAGGCGGTGCAAGACGGTGATGTGCCGAAGGGAATTGCTGCGAGCGACCCAATCGAAAGGATGGTTGAGATCGATTCGTTTACGGGGATTAGAGCCAGAGGAGGGTGTTGATTTGGGAGTTGCGCGCTCACTTGCTCGCTTTTTTACCACGGCGCAAATAACCCTCTTCCTCTTCGCCGGCGCCGTCGATGCCGCACCGCTGCGGGTCGCCTACAGCGCCATCAGCGGCGCGATGTCCTCCCTCTGGGTCGCTCAGGAAGGTGGCTATTTCAAGCGCGAAGGATTGGACGTCGAGCTGCTTTACATCGGCGGCGGCTCGCTCTTGATCCAGTCGATGATTAGTGGTGACCTGCCGTTTGCGTACGGACCTTCGGTTCCGGTAATCAATGCATCATTGCGCGGCGCGGATCTCGTGCTGGTCGGCAACACCGGCAATTCTCTGGTCTTCTCGATCATGTCGCGGCCGGAAATCAAGCAGCCGGCTCAGCTCAAGGGCAAAAAAGTCGGTGTGACCCGGCTTGGCGGTTCCACCGATTGGGCATTGGACGCTGCACTGAAGCAATGGGGAATGGAGCGCCGCGATTTAACCGTCATTCAGACCGGCGGGATGCCTGAGGGTTTGGCGGGTTTGCTCGCCGGTGCGTTCGATGCGGTGGTGCTTTCTCCGCCGAGCAACTTCAGAGCAGCAAAGGCCGGCATGCACGAGTTGGTCGATGTCGGCCAGCTAAAAATAATCTTTCCCAACACGCCGCTATCCACGTCGGAGTCTTTCATCCGGTCGAATCGGGACACCGCGCTGCGCTTTCTGCGCGGCTTTACTCTCGGCCTTCACCGGCTGCGCAGCGATAAAGAATTCAGCATGAAGATTTTATCGAAGTACACCAAGGTCACGGATGCCGAGACCCTGGCCCAACTACATCAGACTTACGGTGTGCGTTACAGCGGCGATCGGATTCCCTACGTTCGGGCCGAGGGAGTCGAAGAGATCCTCAAGAAAATACCGGGAAAAGAAGCGCGCGAAGCGAAGGCGAGCAGCTTTATCGATAACAGTCTGTTGAAGGAACTGGATCAGAGCGGCTGGTTCAAAGGCGTGGGGCGCTGAGCATGCGAATCGTCGTCACCGGCGGCTCCGGGCGGCTGGGCCAGTACGTGGTCCGTGAGCTGTTTACCCACGGTCACGCGGTTTCGTCGCTCGACGCCGTCAAGCCGCGAGAATGTCTGTGTCCGACCTACGTCGTGAACCTCGGGAAGTTCGATCCGTTACTCGAACACTTTAAAGGCATTGACGCCGTCGTGCACTTGGCCCGCATTCGCTTCCCCTATACCGAAACCGGGTTCAACGCAGCGAAGCAACAGTGGGAGTTCAGCGACCCAGGCGGCGACGCCGAACGCTTCACGGAGAACGTGGCCATTACGAACAACGTGCTCACCGCGGCAGAGGGCTGCGGCGTCAAGCGAATCGTCTGCGGGTCAAGCTTGGCCGTGTATGGGTTTTATTATCCGAGCACCGAGGTGCTGCCCGACTATTTGCCGGTGGATGAAGATCATCCGCGCCGGCCCCAGGACCCCTACGCTTTGACCAAGCTGATCGGCGAACAGCTCTGCGATGCTTTGGCGCAAAGGTCCAACGCTGAAATCGCGAGCCTGCGCTTCGCCGGCGTTTACACCGAAGCACACCGGGCGATGCTGTTGGAGCGGCGAAAAAATCCGACGATCCGCGGCACCGGCGCACTGTGGAGCTACATCGATGCGCGCGATGCGGCGCGCGCCTGCCGATTGGCACTCGAAGCGAATTACACGGGTCACGAAGCCTTCAATATCTGCGCATCGGCAACGATCATGGGGGCGCCGACGCGGGAATTGATCGCGAAGTATTTTCCGGGGGTCAAAGAGCTGCGCGACGGGCTGGACGGCCGGAGCAGCGGCTACAGTGTTATGAAGTCGAGGAGAATGTTGGGGTTTGAGTCCAGTGGCTCGCTGGTGGATTAGTCGGACATCTTTCGTCGTTGGTTTCGCCCGGAAGAGCATCACATTTGAGCCGGTCCGGCGCGGCAGCGCAGGAGCCGGCGTGGTGTCATAAGCAATATTTGATGGGAGCAGTTTCGGCATGATGGATCTACGAGAATTTCTCAAAGTCTTGGAAGAAGAGCACGAGCTGCAAAAGATCAAAGTTGAGGTCGATCCGAAGCATGAGCTCGGAGCGATCTGCAAAATTCACAACGAGCGGCCAAACAGTCCGGCGCTATTGTTCGAAAACGTCCAGGGACACAAGATCCCGGTGGTCGGCCAATTGCTGGCGAGCGACCGTCGTGTGGCGCTGGCGCTTGGCCTGTCACAAGAGCATGCCTTCGACGAAACCGTGCGGCGGGCCAACAAGCCGATTGCGCCACGGCTGGTATCGCAAGGTCCGTGTCAAGAAGTAGTCTTCGAGGGCACCGACGTCGACTTGACCAAGCTGCCTCTTTGCACGAACAACCCGCGCGACGGCGGGCCTTATATCACCGCTGGTCATGTGATCATCAAAGATCCCGAATACGGCAACAATCTTGCGATCTATCGAATGATGCTGGTGTCGAAAAACGAGGTGACGATCCGTTTCACGCCGGGCCACGACGGTTACGACTTCATCAAGAACGCTGAAAAGCGCGGTCAGAAGAAATTCGAAGTTGCGGTTTGCATCGGTGTGCCGCCGGTGGTTTATGTGGCGTCCCAGTTCGAACCCCGAGCCGGCGTATACGAGTTGGAGATCGCCGGCGGCCTGGCGGGCGAGCCGGTCGACGTGGTGAAATGCCGGAAACTCGATTTGGAAGTCCCGGCGCTCGCCGAGATCATCCTCGAAGGCGAGCTGGAGGTTCCGGCGCAAACCGGCGACGAGGGGCCCTTCGGCGAATTCTGCGGCTACACCACCGCGCAGGTGCCCAACGAACGGATCATGACGATCAAGGCGGTGACGCACCGAAAGAATCCCATCTATCACAACATCTGGCTGGGCAAGCCGCCGCACGAGCATCTCTACGTCGATGCGCTGACCTACGCGGTGGCGGCCTATCAGGAGCTGAAACCGGCTTATCCGGCGTTGAAAAAAGCTTACGCTCCGCCGTGGGGTGTTTCTATCGTCCTAATCTTGCAGCTGGAAAAGCGCTTGATGCGGCCGGGCATCGTCAACAACATACTGGCGTCGTCGCTCTACACGCGCAGCGGTAAGTGGAAACACGTGATCGTGGTGGACGAAGATATCAATATCGAAGATCCCAATGAGGTGCTGTGGGCATTGACCACGCGATTCCAACCGGCGACGGACATGTTCGTGATCCCGCGCAGTATCACCAGCTCGCTGGAGCCGTCGGCCGGCGCCGACGGCCTGACTTCCAAGCTGATGCTCGATCTGACGATCAAGGAAAATTTTCGCGGCGAGGTGGCTGCGCCGACGGATTCCATGCGCCAGGGAGTTTTGAAGCGCTGGAAGGAATATGGATTTAAATAGCTGAAGAAAATGTTCAAAACGTTCGAAGCGTTCAGGTCGTAGAAAGTCGGGAGCGAAGTAAAGTGGCGAAAGCAGTCGCGAAGAAGAAAAAAAAGGTTACGCTTGCGGATATTCCGCATGTGGGGCCGGGAACTCCGTGCGGCGAGTGGTTCCGCCGCTACTGGATCGTCGTCGGCACGGCGCAGGAGCTTTACGATATTCCGCAAGCGGTGAAAATACTGGGTGAAGAGCTGGTCTTGTTCCGCGATCCCTCGGGCAAGGTCGGACTGCTCGGCGAGCACTGTCCGCACCGGGGCGCGTCTCTGGAGTACGGCGATATCGAAAACGGCGGTCTGCGTTGTCCCTATCATGGCTGGCTGTTCAACGTGCACGGCCAGTGTTTAGAAATGCCCGCGGAACCGAGGGACAGCAAGTTTCCCCAGAAAGTGAAGCACGTATCGTACCCGGTGCAAGAGCAGGGTGGGCTGATCTTCGCTTACATGGGACCTGAACAAAAGAACCCGCCGCCGTTGCCGAGGTATGCGCCGCTCGTCGAGCGCCCCGGCCAGTGGCAAATCGAGCCGGTACGAAATGCCGACTACAACTGGTTCAACTTTTTCGAGAACTCCGCAGACCCTGCGCACGTGTGCATCTTGCACCGCCACGCGGGCTACGGCCAGCAAACCTGGGGCGATCAGTTTTTCAGCTACACCGAGATGCCCCACTTCGAGTTCGTTGAGATGGATTACGGAATGAAGGTTGTCATGACCAAAGCCGGACCCGAAACGGGCACCGAGTTCGTCGACGAGATGAGCTTGGCTCTGCCGAGCATCGTTCAAGTCGGCGATACGGAGTTCGTCCATGCAAAAGTGGACGCGGCGTCATTGATTCAAAAAGGCTCGCAGTGCGAGCACTGGATGTTCGTCACGCCGAACGACGACGATCATTTCATGCTCTTCACCGCCGACAATTATCGGGGTCCGGAAGAGAATTTTTTCGAGAAGCTCAGGGCGATGCGCACCAAGGAAACGCCGGTCGAGAAAGTTATGCCTTACGACAAACGCAAGTTCATGCCCTACAAGGGCAACGTGCGCAAGGAAGATTTAGTCACCCAAGGGACGCAAGGCTTGCTCGGCGACCGGGATGAGCAGCTGGGCGTTTCCGATCGCGGCGTAATCAAATTCCGCAAAATTGTTTTGGAGGCCATCGAGACCGCTTTGCACGGGGGCCGACCGAAGGGCGTGATCGGCAAAAGTCGGGCGGGCGAGTTCTACCGCTTGGAAACGCGAGTCGGTGTGCGGAAAATTATCAAAAAAGTTGAGAATTGAAAATTAAAAGGTAAAGTCGCCGGAGAGGCGCCTGGGACTTGGGAGGCATATGATTCGCGGAGTTTTGTTGCCGGTTATCACACCCTTCGATGAGAAGGTTCGCGTCGACGAACAGATGATGCGCCAACTTGTCGATTTTCACATCAAAGCCGGCGTGCAGGGGCTGTTCGTTCTCGGCTCCACCGGACAGGGGCCGGCCATGACCGTCGAAGAGCGCAAGCAGACGGCGGCGATTGCGCTCGACCAGGCGAAGTCGCGGGTGCCGGTGATCATCCATGTGGGCACGGCGGATGCGGGCAGCGCGGTGGAGTTGGCGGAGCATGCGGCGGCGCACAAAGCCGACGCGGTGGCGATCGTGCCGCCCTATTACTATTCCGATCACACGGAATACGAGATCATCGCGCACTACAAGGCCGTGCACCAAGCGGTGCCGCTGCCGATCTACATTTACGAGAATCCGAAATATTCCGGCATCTCGATTCCGCCCGGCTTCGCCGTGCGCATGAAAGAGCAGGTCCCGGCCCTCAAAGGCATCAAGGTCGCCTACGGCCAGGGTGCGCTGCTCGAATATGTGAGGCTCTTGCCCGACGTTTCGGTTTTCACCGGCAATGCCGATCTGTTCGGGCTCGTGCCGTTCGGCGTTGCCGGCATGATCAATCCGCCGACGAGCTTCGTGCCGGAATTATGCGTCGAATTGTTCAACGCGCTGGACCGTAAAGATTACATTGAGGCGGTGGAAGCGCAGAAGCGCGTCGATGCGGCCGCGAGAATCGTCGCCGCACGGTTGCGTAAATACGGCCGCGTGCCGTTGCAGGAGGTGTTTCGCATGCGCGGCTTCGCCGTCAAACGTTTTCCCAAGTGGGAGACCGAGCAGATGCCGAAAGAAGAGATCGCCAAGTTGGAGCGCGAGCTGAGGGACGCGGGAATTCTTGGGCAGTAAGCGGCGAAGCGCAATTCGCGCAGCCGGTTAGGACGCCTAGACAACTACTCGATCGGGGAAAATTTTAAATGGCTTATTATAAGAATCTTCCTGAATACGTACAGGCTCTCGAGCGCGAGGGACTGCTTTTCAGGGTCAAGAAGGCGATCAACAAAGATACCGAGATGCATCCCCTGGTGCGCTGGCAATTTCGCGGGCTGGGCGAAGAGCACCGAAGGGCATTTCTCTTTGAAAATATTTACGACGCCAAAGGGAAAAAATACGATATGCCGGTGCTCATAGGCGGGCTGGCGGCGTCGCAGCGGATCTATGCGCTCGGTCTGATGTGCAAAGAAGAAGAGGTGGAAGAGCGCTGGACCGCCGCCCTGGAACATCCGATCGATCCGATTTTGGTCGAGAAAGGTCCGGCTCAGGAAGTCGTTTACCAGGGGGAAGAACTGATTCGCTCCGGCGGCTTGTATCGACTGCCGATTCCGATCTCCACGCCCGGTTTCGACAACGCGCCCTATCTGACGGCCGGCTGCTGGATCACCAAAGATCCCGACACCGGCGTCAGGAACATGGGCGTGTACCGCGGGCAGATCAAGGGTCCGCTCAAAACCGGGATCATGTGGGGCAGTCTCAAACACACCGCGATCCACTGGGAAAAATGCAACGAGCGGGGAGTTCCTCTGGACGCGACAATTGTCATCGGCGGCCCGCCGTGCGTCACCTATGCAGCGGTTCAGCCGGTACCGTTCGGCGTCGATGAAGTGGCGCTTGCCGGCGGTCTCGCGCGTGGACCGTTGGAAATAGTCCGCTGCAAGACTGTGGATCTCGAAGTGCCCGCCGAGGCCGATCTCGTCATCGAGGGCAAAATTCCCTGGGACTATCTCGAGCCCGATGGCCCCTTTGGCGAGGCGCACGGTTATCTCGACCCGGGAGATTTGAACGGCGTCTTCGAAGTGACGTGTATTACGCACCGCAAAAATCCCATTTACGTTTCGATGATCAGCCAGCTCACGCCCAGCGAGTCGAGCAAGATCAAGCAGTCCGCCTACGAAACTTTGGCGCTGAACCATTTGATCAAAGACCTCGGCATCAATGCCAAGCGCGTCGCGCTCTATGAGGATCTGCTCAACCGGCAGGTGGCGGTGATCCAGATCAGGAAAGAAAAATCGGATGATACTTGGCGCGCCCTCGAAGGCCTGCTGCCGTCACGGGTGATTCACAAAATCATCGTTTGCGTCGACGAAGACATCGACCCCCACGATGCCCAGTCGCTCCTCTGGGCGATGGCCAACCGCTGCCAGCCGCATCGGGACATGAGAATCGTGCCGAATCGGCCGCTGCCTTGGAATCCGATCCGCTACGTCGCCGACGGCGAGCATTACGACGTGACCGATTCGACGTTGCTCGTGGATGCTACGCTGAAAGCTGAATTCCCGCCGGTCGCTTTACCGAAGCGTCCATACATGGAACGGGCCAGGAAGATCTGGGAAGAGCTCGAATTGCCGAAACTGAATCCGCGTCCGCCGTGGTCCGGTTATTCTCTCGGCATGTGGCCCCATGAGGCGATGATTCAGGCTGACAACGCGGTGGCGGGAGATCATCATCTCAACGCCGAATTCAGCTCCAGCAAGGGCATTAAAGTTCCGCGCGGAGCTAAATTCATGGACCTCAAGAAGCAATATCTCGCCGAAGAGCTCGAAAAGCTCAAGCATCAAGTTGAGAAAAAAGCTCCCTCATCCGATCAATGAACAAAGCGGCGATATTCGTGCCCCAACACAACCATGGAGGTTCCATCTAGTGATCTTTAAAGCCCTCCTTTCGCTCTTTTTTCTGCTCGGCGTTTTGAGTCCTGTCGGCTCGCGGGCCCAATCGAAAAAAATCAGAGTCGGCTACAGCTCCGACGCGCCCGGCTCTTTGGCGACATGGTTGGCCAAGGAGGCCGGCATTTTCGCGCGCAACGGGCTGGACGCTGAGCTGGTGCGGACCCGCAGCACGATCGGGGTGATGGCGTTGCTTTCGGGCGATCTCGACTTTATTCAAGCGTCGGGGCCGACAGTGATCGAGAGCGGGCTCAGGGGATCGGATCTGGTTTACGTCGCGGGCGGCATGGCGACGCTTGATTTCATCTTTATCAGCCAGCCGGATATTAAAACGCCGGAGCGTTTGAGAGGCGGCATCATCGGACTCGCCTCGATTCGCGGCGCGTCCCTGGTGGCCACGGAGTTCGCCCTGGCAAAACTCGGCCTGAAACCGACGGAAGTCAAATACATCGTCGTCGGCGGCACGCCGGAGCGCTTGATTGCGCTTCGCAATAAGCAACTTCAAGCAACCCTTCTCAGTCCGCCGACCAGTATCGTCGCAGAACGGGAAGGTTTTCACCAGCTGGCGGATGTGGGCGCTCTTGGGCTGCCGTTTTTGCACAACGGCATCGCCACCTCGCGCCGCTATACTCGGGACAATTCCGATACGGTGCGACGTTATGTCAAATCGCAGATCGAGTCGGTGCATCTCATGAAAACCGACCGCAAGGCCAGCGTGGCGGTGTTGGCGAAGTATTTGCGGCAGACCAAGGATCGCGACATCCTCGAAAAAAGCTACGAGCTGTCGGCCACCGACCAAAAATATCCGCGCAAACAGTATCCGACTCTGGCCGGGATTCAGACCGTGCTCGATGCCATCGCCGATGACAATCCAAAGGCCAAAGCGGCGCGGCCGCAGAATTTTGTCGACGCGCGATTTGTCAAAGAGCTCGATGACAGCGGATTTATCGACGGGCTATATAAGCGTAAGGGCAAATAGACATGGACAGCGTCCTAGCGGAAAGTTTAGTGGGGGCGCTCGGCGCCGCGGGGGTGAACTTCGTCACCTATTTGCCCGAGACCCGTCTGAGTCAAATTTTGCCGCTCATGCAAGCGGACGATTCCTTTCAACTGGTGCCGGTCGGCAGCGAGGCCGAGGGTGTCTCGATCGCAGCGGGAGCCGCGCTGGGCGGAAAGATTGTCGCAAGCTACATGGAAGGAACCGGCGTCTATGTCTCTTGTTACAATATCTTGACGGTCGGCGTGCGCTACGGCGTGCCGATGCTTTTGCTGGTCGGTTACGTCGGCAGCTTCGAGGATCATCGGAACAGTTTTCTCTACGTGCAGCGGGGCATCAAGCTGATCTCCCAGCTCGAAGCCCTGGATGTCCAATATGAGGTCATTCGCACCGGCGACGGCCTGGCGCGCAAAGTGAAAAATGCCGTGCGCATGATGAATGCGCTGAAACAGCCGTTTGCGCTGCTCTTCACGGAGGATTTTACGTTATGATTCGTTATGACTGCTTCGAGTGGCTGGCGCCGCAGATGACCGACCAGATCGTGGTTACCTCGTTGAGCGGCCAGCGAGTCGAATGGGGACATCTCTCCAAGCGCGAGGCGGATTTAAATCTCGGCTCCATGGGCAACGCGCTCGCCGTGGGCATCGGTCTCGCCCTTGCGCTCCCGCATCGGAAAGTTTTTGTCTTTGAATCCGACGGCAGTGTTTTGCTTTCGCTGTTTAATTTGCCGACGCTGGCCAATCTGAATCCGCCAAACATGGCGGTATTCGTGTTCGACAACCAAGCCTACAGCGGCACGAGAATCAGCTACCCGAGCGCCACGGCGGGGAGAACCGACCTGGCGGCGGTGGCGAAAGGATCGGGGATCGATTATGCCGTGACCGTGTCGGAGTTGCAGGATTTTCAGCGCGAAGCGACGGCGGCATTGAATGAGAGCGGCTTGCGTTTCGTGGTTTGCAAAATCGAAGAGAGCGTGGGCCATCGTAAAATCACCCGCAGCAATGTGGATCTGCTCGAAACCAAGTATCGCTTCGTGCGCTATCTCGAGCGCACGGAAGGCAAGTCGATTTTTCAGGGACGCGGTTAGGTTTCTCATTTGGGTATTTCAGATTGTCATGAAACCAGAGCTTGCCAGTAAAATCGTCGCGGGGCTCAAAGACGCGGGAATCGAGCTGGTTACCTACGTGCCGGAGACGAGATTGAGCGAGATCCTGCCGGTACTCAAAGCGGACGGGACATTTACGCTTGTGCCGGTGGCGAGCGAAGCGGAAGCGGTTGGCATTGCCGCCGGAGCGGCGCTGGGGGGGAAGCGTACCGCAGTCTACATGGAAGGAACCGGGTTGTTCGTTTCGACTTATAATCTGCTCACGGTGGGCGAGCGTTACGGCGTGCCCATGCTATTGCTGGTCGCTTACGTCGGCAGCATCGACGACCAGCGCAACTCGTATCTGTTTGCCCACTATGGCAACAAGACGATGGAATTGCTCAAGACCCTCGGCATCGAGGCCATGGTGATTGACTCGGGCGATGCGCTCGAAGCGCGGATCAAGAGCGCCGTGCGCATGATGCATGCCTTGAAACTACCCGTGGCGCTGTTGTTCACCGGAGAATTTACCGAATGATCGTATTCGACAATTGAATGGAGAGGTGTGAGGGAATGAATTTTCGCATCCGTGTTCTGGGCGTGTTATTGGCTTTTGCACTGCTGGCGCCGGTTCTCCGAACTGTCCAAGCCAAGACGATATATATCGGAGTATCCAATCCCGACATGTCGTTTCTAAGCGGCGGGGTCGCCAAGTTCCAGGGCTATTTCCAGGACGAAGGCTTGGACGTTGAGATTTTGCAAATGAACGCTAACGTTTCAATCGCCGCGCTGGCCGCCGGCAATCTTGATTACAACTTGATTCTCCAATCCGTGGTGACGGCGAATCTACGCGGCCTGCCGCTCAAGGTTGCCGGCATTCTGATCGAGCGGCCGAATCATGTTGTCGTGGTATCTCCAAGCATTCAAAAATTTACCGATCTCAAAGGGAAAAAAATCGCCATCAGCTCGTTCGGATCGCTCGTCGATATCCTGGCGCGCTTGACCGCGGCGCATTTCAAACTGGATCCCAAGAGCGATGTCCAATACGTTGCGGCAGGCAGCAGCTCGGCGCGGATCGCGCAGCTGCAAGCCGGCGTGGTGCAGGCGGCGTTCGTTACACCGCCGGGAAATCTGCGCGCGGAGGCCGCGGGCTTCAAGTCGTTATTGAGCGTCGGCGATTTGTTCGCTTTTCCGGTGAACGGCATCGGTCTTCATGAGCAGAAGCTCAGGAATCAAAGAGAAGAGGTAAAGAAGGTCACCCGCGCGCTGCTTCGCGCCAATCGGTTCATTTTGGACAACCCGAAGGGTGCGATCAAGATCCTGGCTGCCTGGGGCCGATCCAAACCGGAGGTAGCGGAAGAGGCGTATAAATTCACCGCAAAAAATTATAGCCGCAATCTGCTGGTCTCCAGAGCGACGCTGGAAAACGTCATCGAGAGCACGCGCTGGAACGTCGAAAGCAAAAAGAAAGTCACCGTCGACGACGTCTTCGATTTCAGTCTCGTGCGCGAAATTCTCAAGGAGATGGGCGAAACGGTTCGGTAGAGTCGATATTTTTTAGGAGACTGTGAATGCAAAGCGTGGGTTTTGGGGCGTTGCCCCGGTTTGAGGCGCGAACGCTGGCTCTTTTGTTGATCGCGCTATTTTCTCAGGTCGGCGCCGTGTCGGCCCAAGGGCGCCATGAAAAGATCGTGTTTTCGATTCCGAGCCGTAGCATCGCCGCCATCGATCTTTACGTTGCCAAGGAGCGCGGCTTCTTCCGCGACGAGGGACTCGACGTGGATATTGTGCAAATCCGCGGCAACGTGGCGGTGGCGGCGGCGCTGAGCGGCCAAGTGCAGGCTACCAATGGAGTCGGTACAGTGATCCGCGCATTGGAGCGAAGCGAGATCCCCCTGAAGGTTCTCACCGTGAGCCTCAAAAGAAATTTATTCTGGTTGGTCGCCCGGAAAGAAATAACCTCGATCTCTCAATTGAAGGGCAAAATCCTCGGCACGACGACATTTGGCGGTTCGCAGCACACGGCCGCAACCCGTCTGATCCGAAAGGGCGGCGTCGATCCGGATAAAGATCTCACTGTGGTCGTGGGCGGAGACGTTCCGGCGCAGCTGCAGAGTCTGGCCAGCGGGGCGATCGACGTGGCGGCCCTTTCTCCGCCGACGGTGATCTTGGCGCGCGATAAATTTCATATGAATATACTTGGCTCGGCGATGGAAGATATCTCGAACCTGCAGAACGGCACCGCCGTGACAGAGAAGCTTCTCCGCGAAAACAGAGAGCTGTTGAAGCGTATCCTGCGCGCGCGCGCGAAGGCGAACCGCTATTTCTGGGAAAACGAGCGGGGCACGAGCGAAGTCCTGGCGAAATTTCAACACGTCGACTTGGCCGTGGCTCGCGAGTCGTACCGGCTGGCCAAACCCGCTTTCACCGCGGACGGAATTCCTTCACCTAAGGAGATCGAAGAGTTTCTCAAAGCCGACGCCGAGTTGCTCAAGTTGAAAGAGCCGGTGGCGGCGGCAAAAATTTTCGATTTTTCGCTGCAACGCGAAGTGAATCAGGAATTGGGGACTCGATGACAGGCGGCAATGGTGGTCGTCCCTGGAACCTTGCTGAACTTTGCCGCTGGTCTGGTATTCCTCCCTTTGAAAAAGGGAGGTGAGGAGGGATTTTCCGGAGGTAGCAAATCCCCCTCGACTCCCCCTTTGTGAAAGGGGGAAGTAAGAGGTCAAGAAAAAAATATGGTGAGAAATTCGATGACAACCCTCCCGGTGGTGTGAGTGGAAGCAGAATTGGCGCAAAGATTGGTCGGCGGCTTGAAGCAGGCGGGTATCGATCTTATTACCTATTTGCCCGAGACCCGACTCAGCCAGATTTTACCGCTCTTGCGCAGTGATCCCGCGTTTACGCTGGTGCCGGTCGCCAGCGAGTCGGAGGCGGTTACGATCGGAGCGGGGGCGGCCTTGACCGGCAAGCAGGTCGCGATTTACATGGAGTGCACCGGCCTTTATGTCTCGTGCTACACGCTGGTGTCCATCGCCCGACGCTACGGCGTGCCGTTGCTGCTGCTCGTCGCCTACCTCGGCAGCATGGCGGACCAGCGCAACAACTCGGTATATGCCGTGTCCGGCACTTACGTCGAGCCATTGTTGCAGGCGCTCGAGATCCAGTTTCAAATCATCAAAAGCGGCGAGCGGCTCGAAGCCGATATCCAGGACGCGGTGCGCCACATGCACGCGCTCAAACTGCCCGTGGCGCTGGTTTTCACCGGGGAGTTTACCCGATGATCCGCTACGACTGCTTGAAGCTGCTCGCGCCGCACATCACCGACCAGCTCGTCGTCACCTCGCTCAGCGGGCAGAAGATCGAGTGGGCGAGCCTGTCGCAGCACCCGGGCAATCTTTTGGTCGGCACCATGGGAACCGCGCTCGGCGTGGGCATCGGTTTGGCCATCGGCTTACCCCGGCGCAAGGTCATCGTCTTGGAGTCGGACGGCAGCGTGCTGCTTTCGCTGTTCAATCTGGCGACGCTGGCCAATCTCGATCCAAAGAACTTGGTCGTCCTGGTTTTCGACAACCAGGTCTACAGCGGTACCCGCATCAGCGAGCCGACGGCCACGGCGGGCAAAACCGATCTGGCGATGATGGCGCGGGGAGCGGGGATCGAGCAAGCAACGACCGTGCGCGATCTCGAAGCTTTCGGACGCGAAATAGACGCGGCGCTGGAAGGGAACCAGCTCAATCTCATCGTTTGCAAGGTCGAGGAGAGCGTCGCGCACCGGGAGATTACGCGCACCGATTTGGACCCCATGGAGAATAAATATCAGTTTGTCCGCTATCTAGAGCGAGGCGAGGGCAGACCGATCTTTCGCGGCCGCGGATGATCGATGATCTTAGTTCAAAGGAATGAAACATGACCGCAACTCAGGGCAACGATCAAACCGGCGAGTACGTCAACGAGCACTATCGGAAGGTCGCGGCGCGATGGCGCGCGCGGGTTACCGATTCAACCTTCATGCGGCAATTGCGAGCCGGCACCTTGCCGATGGAGGCGCTGCGGACTTTTTTCAAAAACTGGGGCTCCTACACCATCGAGATCAACACAGTGGAGGCGGCGTCGTACCACAAGCATATTGCGTTTTTTCGCAAGCACCGCGAGCTCATGGCGCGCATGGCCGAAAAGCTCGCCGACGAGTTGATTCATCCCAAGCCGCCGGGTCATGTGCACGTGGTCGTGGAGACGGCGCAGGCGCTGGGTATCACCGAGGATGAAATTTTTCTGGCGCCGATGCTGGCCGAGTTTCGCGCCAAACTGGATTTCAAGCGATCGCTTTTGTGGGAAGGAACCATGGCGGAATTTTATGCCGCCGGCGCCACCGAAGAACAAACCGGCTACTGGTCAGCGGATTTTTACAAAGCTTTAACGACCCATTACGGCCTCTCGCGCGAGCAGGCGGTCTATTTTTCTACGCACGAAGAAGCCGATCTCAAAGAACACGATGGCGTGATGGGCCATGGAAGTTTTCGCCGTCTGGTCTTGAAAACTCTATTGGAAGATGACATGGCGCAAACGCGACCGGGTTACACTTTGGAATATTGCGGCTTGACCGCCGTCGACTTGCACGGCGTCTGTTTGCAAGCCGCTTTCGACGCTGCGAGAAAGCTTTCACAGGGAAAGTAGCGACGTGAAGAAACCGGCCACCCCGGCGTCGCAAAAGACCGCCCGGAATAAAATCATCGGCACGCCGATCCAACGATTGGAGGGTCCCGAGAAAGTCTCGGGGCGCGCGATCTACGCCACCGACGTGTGCCTTCCCGGCATGCTCTGGTGCAAAGTGCTGCGCAGTCCGATTTCCTACGGTCGGATTAAAAATATCGCCGCGCGCCGCGCGCTGGAATTGCCCGGTGTTCATGCCGTTGCTACCGGCGAAGACGTCAAGGGCCTTTTGATCGGCAGAAAAATTTACGACATGCCGATCCTCGCCGACGGCGTGGTCCGGTTTATCGGCGAAAAAGTTGCGGCCGTGGCGGCGGAGAGCGAAGCGATCGCCGAAGAAGCGCTGAGCCTGATCGAGGTCGAGTATGATGAATGGATCGCGCTGCTCGATCCGCTCGACGTGGCCAAGCCGACAGCGCCGCTGCTTCATCCGAACGTGCAGAGTTATCGCGGCCTGCTCCATCCGATCGAGGCGCCGACCAATGTGTTTGTCAACATGAATTGGCGCAAGGGCGATATCGAGTCGGGTTTCCGCGAAGCGGATCTAATCGTCGAGAATGTGTTCACGACCCAGCCGGTGCATCAGGCCTATATCGAGCCGCACGGTTGTGTCGTCCAGGCACAAGAGGGCGGAAGCGCCGGCATCTGGGCCTGTTCGAAGGTCCCCTTTGCGCTGCGCGAGCAAGTCGCCAACGCTTTCGGCAAGGGATTAGAAAATTTCATCGTCCATCCCTGTTACATCGGCGGTTGTTTCGGTGGCAAGGGCGACTTCATGGATGTGCCGGTCTGTTACGTACTATCGCTCAAGAGCGGGCGCCCGGTGAAAATGGTGATGGATTATTCAGAAGAATTCGTCGCCGGCAACCCCCGCCATGCCGCCATCGTGCGGGTGAAGAGCGGTGTCAAAAAGGACGGCCGGCTCGTTGCCCATCGAATGGAATATGTCTTCGACAGCGGCGCCTATGGCGCGTTCAAGCCTCAAGGTTATCTGGTCGGACCGAAGGAAGCGGCTGGACCATACAAGATTCCCAACGTCTTCGTCGAAGAAAAAATCGTCTATACGAATAAAATCCCTTGCGGCCACATGCGCGCGCCGGGGGACCCGCAAGGTTTCTTTGCCAACGAGTCGCAGATGGATTTGATCGCGCGCCGCCTGAGAATGGACCCGATCGCGTTTAGGAAAAAGAATCTGATGCGCGACGGCGATGTCTCGCCTATCGGTCACCGGGTGCCGCATATCAAAAGCGACGAGATTGTCGATGCCGCCATCGAGCGTTCCGGTTACCGGCGGCCAAAACTAAAACATGCCGGCCGCGGCATTGCAATCGCCCAGTGGCTGCCGCTTGGCGGCGAGTGCCACGCCTTCGTGACCATCGATATTCAAGGAAACGTTACGGTGTCCACCGCGATGCTGGATCAGGGCGCCGGGACGCACACGGCGATGCGCGTGGTGGCGGCCGAAGAACTCAAAATTCCGCTTGAAAGAATTCGCGTTGAAACCCTCGATACCAGCGCGGTGGGCTCTGACACCGGCATCGGCGCCAGCCGCGGCACTCGCATTTTCGGCAACGCCACGCGGTTGGCCGCAGCCGAAGCGCGGGAGCGATTATTCGACGCCGCGAGCGCGGAATTGGGCGTTGCCAAGGCCGAGCTTTTCCCGACCGGCGACGGCGCGGTGGGCACCGCCTCCGGCAAACGATTGACCTACGGCGAACTGGCGCAAAGGAGTGGGTTGGAAATTTGCGGCCATGGTTTCTACAAGAATTTCGAATCGGGGCCGGAAGCTGCGCTTTGTGTCCAAATCGCGGAGGTTGAGGTCGACGCGGAAACCGGCCAGGTTACTCTCACACACTTCACCAGCGCACACAGCACAGGCACGGTTTTGAATCCGCTCACGCACCAAGGCCAGATCGACGGCGGCGTCGTCATGGGCATGGGCTATGCGCTCATGGAAGGCATCATGATCGACGGCGGGCATGCGGTGACGACGAACTTCGGCGAGAACAAGATTCCTTCAATTCGAGATATTCCCGCTCTGAAAACGGTGATTCAGGAATTTCCCGTGGGCAACGGTCCGTACGGCGGTATGAGCATCGGCGAGCCGCCGGTGGTTCCCACCGCGGCGGCCATCGCCAACGCCGTCGAGGATGCCGTCGGGGCACGCGTCTATGATCTGCCGATCACGGCGGAGAAAGTGCTGCGGGCGCTGCGCGCGGGACTAGAGTAATCGAATACTGGAGTGATGGAGTAATGGGCGGATTCCCCCAACACTCGAATACTCCGTCACTCCAATGGTTCATCTTTAGTGCCGTTGCGACAAATGATTTTACTTGCTAATTCAAATTGCCATCTATGAAAGACGAACTGGCAAAACGATTGGTGCAAGGCCTCAAGGACGCCAGTATCAATTTTGTCACCTACCTGCCGGAGACGCGGTTGAGCCAAATCGTGCCGCTGATTCGCGATGATCCCGAGATGGAATTGATCGCGGCGGCGAGCGAGCAGGAAGCCGTGACGATGGCCGTTGGCGCCACGCTCGGCGGCAAACAGGCGGCCGTTTATATGGAGAACACCGGCATCTATGTGTCGAGCTACAGCCTGTTGGCGACCGGCAAGCAGCTCGGCGTGCCGATCCTGCTCGTGGTCGGCTATCTCGGCGGTGTGCCCGACCAGCGCAACAGTTTTCTCTACGCGACCATCGGCAAGCACACGATTCCCGTGCTCGAAGGGCTGGGCATCGAGTACATGCTGCTCAATAACGGCGACGGGCTCGAGGGCAAGATCAAAGACGCGGTGCGCGCCGCCAATGCTCAGCGCGCGCCCTACGCCTTGCTGTTCGCCGGGGAGTTCTCCGTATGATTCGGCACGAATGCCTTGAGTTGCTTGCCGCCAGGATGAGCGACCAGTTGGTGGTCACTTCCCAAAGCGGCCAACGCATCGAGTGGTCGCATCTGTCCAAGCATGAAGGCAACCTGCTCGTCGGCATGATGGGCTGCGCGATCGGAGTGGCGACGGGATTGGCGTTGGCTCTGCCGCACCGCAAGGTGATTGCGCTCGATTCCGACGGCAGCGTGCTGCTGTCGTTGTTCAACTTAGCGACGCTGGGTAATTTGCGGCCGAAGAATTTGATCGTTTACGTTTTCGACAACGGCGTCTACAGCGGCAGCCGGATTAGCTATCCGACGGCCACCGCGGGCAACACGGATTTAACCGCGATGGCGCGCGCGGCGGGTATCGCCAATGCCCATACAATTCGCGACATCGACGATTTCAAGAAAGAGGGCATCGCGGCATTGAGCCAAAATGAGCTCGCCTTCTTCGTCTGCAAGGTCGAAGAGAGCCTGTTGCACCGGGAGATTCCCCGGCCCAGCACCGACCTCGCCGAAAACAAGTATACCTTTGTGCGGTATCTCGAACGGACGGAGGAGAAAACTATTCCGTTCGTCGGGCGCGGATAAATAGAAATTATGAAAGGAAGAGCAATCACGTGAAAAAAAGTCTCGTCGCTATCTGTCTCTTGATCGGTATGATTGTCGCGAGCCAGCCGTCGGCGCGGGCGGATGACTACTACAAAGACAAGACGCTGACGATCATCGTCGGCTACTCGCCGGGAGGTTCGTTCGATCTTTACGCGCGCGTATTGGCGCGCTACATCGGCCGCTATCTGCCGGGAAATCCCACTCGAATCGTCGAAAATATGACCGGCGCCGGCGGCTTGATCGCGGCCAATCATCTTTACAATCGCGCAAAGCCCGACGGCTTGACCATCGGCGCGTGGGCCGCGCCACTGGTGCTCCAGCAGATCATGGGCAACGACGCCGCGCAGTTCGACGGGCGCAAATTCGGTTATCTCGGCATCCCGAGTCCCTACGACACCGTGTGCACGTTCAATCAAAAAAGCGGCATCACCAAGATGGACGACTGGATCCATGCCAAGCGACCGCAAAAAATTGCCGCCATCGGGCCGGGGACAAGCACTTCGGATATCCCAAAGCTTTTGAAGGCCGCGCTGAATTTGCCGATCGACGTGGTGGACGGCTACAAAGGCGGCGCCAACGCCCGTATAGCGGTGGAGTCGGGAGAGGTCGACGGCTACTGCGGCTCGTGGGGAACCGTAGAAACCGTGTGGCGCAGCGCCTACGAAAGCAAGAAGATTTATCCGGTACTACAGGCTTCGCTCACCGCTCTTCCCAAATACAAAAAGATCCCGCTGGCGATCAGCTATGCCAAGACCGAGGAGGCGCGCGAGTTGCTGAAAGTCGCCGACAATGCCCATACCGCGCAATTTCCTTTTTCCGTCCCACCTGGATTACCGAAAGAGCGGCTCGAAATGTTGCAAACGGCGTTCATGAAAACTTTCAAAGACCGCGATCTGATTGCCGAGGCAAAAAAATCCCAGTTGGATATCGATCCTGTGGATGGTCCGAAGATCGCAAAGACGCTCACCGGACTTTATAATTTAAAGCCGTCGACGGTGGCGCGATTGAAAGAAATCTTGCTGGCGAAAAGAAATTAAAACTGTCGGCCGACTCCGGATGCCAGGCGTTCGAGCCGGGGCATGGGAAACCATGCCCCGGCGGCAATCTCGCCAGAGCATACCGATCTTGGGTTTGAAGATTGTCGCGTCAAACCTCAACTTGACACCGCCCGCGGTTTCCCGATAGACACTCACACAGAAAACCGGCTCGCGCTCGTCAGTCTTCAAACGCGAAGCAGGGGGTGTAGGTATGGCAGAAATCGTAGTCGGCATTGGCACGTCGCATAGCCCGCAGTTGAGCATCCGGGCGAAAGATTGGGACTATCTTCTCAAGAAAGACCAGACCGATCCGCGATTGGATTATCTGAACCTGCTCAAGCGGGCGAAGCCGGGGCTGGAAGCGGAGCTCACGCCGGAGAAATTTCGCCAGCGCGATGAAGCCTGCCTCAAAGCGGTAACGGATTTGGGCGAAGCGCTGCGCCGTGCGAACGCCGACGCCGTAGTTGTCTTCGGCGACGACCAGCAGGAGCAATTTCACGACGACAACATGCCGATGTTTGCCATCTATCACGGCAAATCGTTGCCGGTGGTGCGCCACAACAATTTACGGCCCGCAGCCTGGAAAGACGCCGAGGAACGGGGCTGGGCTGAGACCGCGCCGGAGTACGAAACCGATCACGAGTTGGCCGGACACCTGGTGCGCGCGCTGACGGACGCGGAGTTCGACATCGCACGCTGCAACAAGCTGCGCGCCGAGATCGGCGTCGGCCACGCGTTCAGCTTTCTTTACCGGCGCATTTTACCGGGTAGCATGCTGCCGATGGTGCCGATCATGGTCAATACTTATTATCCGCCGAACCAGCCGACGCCCAAGCGCTGTTACGCTTTAGGTCGGGCGGTGCGCAAGGCGATCGAATCCTGGGACAGCAACAAGCGCGTCGCTATCATGGCGTCCGGCGGATTGAGCCACGTGGTGATCGATGAGGAAATCGATCAGATGATCCTCGATGGACTGAAAAATAAAAAGCCGGAAGTGTTGTTTCGCTTGCCTCGAGAGAGACTCTGGGGCGGCACGTCGGAGATTCTCAACTGGGTCGCCCTCGCCGGCGCGATGGAGGATCGCGAGCTCAAATATTTGGAGTATGTGACCACTTACCGGTCGCCGGCTGCGACCGGCTGCGGGATGGGGTTTGCGTACTGGATTTGAGGCGAAGCCGGAAAAAATTTAACCGCAGAGAACACAAAGTCGAGAACGACGAAGATCGGACATGAGCCGCAAACAACACAAAGCGCGCAAAAGGCGTAGGGGCGACCGGCTGGTCGCCCTTCGGTGCTAGAATGACTCGGGATCCTATAATCGAAAGATTGGCGAAGCTCGACACCTGCGCGGTGTCGGATGCGCTCGATAGTCTTAATCTGAAAGGCGCGACTTGGGGGGTGCGCCCGCAGTGGCAGTGTCCGCGCATCGCCGGCCGGGCGGTGACGATGAAAATCAAACCGGCCGGGTTGGAGCAGCCGAAGCAACATCTGGGCACTGCGCCCATCGAAGCGGCGCAACCGAGCGACATCATCGTCATCGACAACGGCGGCAAGCTGGAATTCTCCTGCTGGGGCGGCTTGCTGGCGCTCTCGGCGAAATTGAAGGGCGTGAGCGGCGTGGTGATCGACGGCTCTTGCCGCGATATCGACGAGGCGCGCGAGCTCGAGTTCCCCGTCTACGCGCGCGGCGCGGTGCCGATGACGGCGCGCGGACGGGTCGTCCAGGAATCGTTCAATCAAGAAATACAATTCGCCGGCGTACAGTGCCGTCCCGGCGATCTGGTGATCGCGGACGGCAGCGGCGTGGTGATCGTACCAAAAGAGAGAGAAGAAGAGGTTGTCGCCGCGGCGGAAAAGATTTTTGCCAAGGAGCAAGAGATGGCGGCGGGCATTCGCAAGGGCCACTCGGGTCTGGAAATGTTGGAAAAGCTCGGTTACGAGCAGATGCTGAATAGAAAGTAGTAAAAAAATTCACCACTGAGCGCACGAAGACGTGTTTAGACAGTAAATTTTGACTTGCTAACTTCGTGATCTTCGCGTCCTCCTTCGTGGTCCTATCGCTCTCGTAATCGATGGTGGAAATCGCTTATGCTGACCAGCGAAGAAAATGTTCTGTTGACCCAGGTGAGCCGGGGCACACCCTGTGGCGAGCTATTGCGCCGCTACTGGCATCCAGTGGCTGCCGCTGCCGAGCTTACCGAAGAAAAACCGATCAAAGCTGTCAAGATCCTCAACGAAGAGTTGGTGATCTATCGCGACAAGACGGGCCGCTACGGCTTGGTCGGCGAGCATTGTCCTCATCGGTTGGCATCGCTTGCCTACGGGCAGGTTGACGAAGAAGGCATTCGCTGTCCCTATCACGGCTGGAAATTCGACTGCGCCGGCAAATGTCTCGAACAGCCTGCCGAGCCGCCTGAAGGAAGATTCAAAGAGCGCATCAAGCATGTCGCCTATCCGGTCGAATATTTGGGCGGCCTTATCTACGGCTATCTCGGCCCAACGCCTGCGCCGCTCTTGCCGCGCTGGGATGTGCTGGTCTGGGAGCATGGTCGGCGCTGGATCGTCAAAGAATCGATTATCGAGTGCAACTGGCTGCAGCCGATGGAAAATTCCGTCGACCCATCGCATCTTTTTTGGCTGCACGGCGATACTGCGCACCTCGCACCGCGGGTAAAAAAGTACGCCGAGAAACATGAATTCATCCGTTTCGAATACGGCATCAAGAAACGCCGGACCACCTTGCCGCTTGCAACCGGAGGCGAGGCTGCGCTGGACGAGCATCCCTTGCTCTTTCCTACGGTGCTGCGCCATGTGGCGCCCTACGAGGAGGGCAGCGGGCACCGTCATAATTTACAGATCCGCGTGCCGGTGGATGATTTTCACACACAGGTGTTTCGCGTGAATTTTCTGCCCATGGATTCCGAACGATCACCGGCGGACGCGCCGGTGCCGCTACGTTTCGTGCAACTTAGGACCGGGCCGCGTGAATACAAGATGAACATGGTGTCGGCACAGGACTCAATGGCCTGGGAAACTCAAGGCCCGCGCACCGATCGCACGCAGGAACACCTCGGCGTCGGTGACGAAGGCATCATCGAGTTGAGAAAACTCTTGCGCGAGCAGATCGAGCGGGTCCAGCGCGGCCTCGACCCTCTCGGCGTTATCCGCGACCCAGAAAAAAATAAGCTTATCGATCTCGGTGTGATGAACGAGCGGATCGGGCTCAAGGGTGCGCAGAGACAGCCGGCAAATCAAGGGCGGGCCGCATCGTAGCAAGGTTTCCTTCCAGCTCTTCAGAATTCCCTGAAGCGGATCAAAATTTGTTTTGCTCACCGACGATCTAGCCGGTCCGCCGGATCAATTTTGTCGCGCGGCTGCAGTTCCCTCCAGCGCTGATCGTCAATATATGAAAATTTCATACCTAATATAACGTATTGATTTTATGATGTTTTTTAGAAAAATGTCTTGCGCGACGAGACCCTTCATGGGTAATATTCGGTTCTGTGGAGCGGTAACTGTCAATGATCGCAGAAGGGATGCGCAGCTTAGATGTAAATCGGGCTGGGCATTGGCTCGCGCTGCTTCTTCGTACCGGCTGCGCGGTGTCGACGAGGCTTTTTCAGCAAAGCTCGCAAGAAATAGCGATGACAGCTTAGACGGAGGAAATTGGCATGTTGACCAGGGAAGAAAATGAAACGTTGACCCGCGTCGGTCCGGGGACGCCGGCCGGCGAATTGTTGCGCCGCTACTGGTTTCCAGTCGGGGTGGCGAGCGAATTGACGCCGGAGAGCCCAACTCGCTTAGTCCGTATACTCGGCGAGACACTGGTGTTGTTCCGCGACAAAAAAGGCAACGTCGGCTTACTAAACGACCGCTGCCCGCATCGCGGCGCGTCGCTATCTTACGGCCGGGTCGAAGAGCGCGGCCTGGCTTGTCCGTACCATGGTTGGCTTTTTGACAGCAAAGGCAGTTGTTTGGAGACCCCCGCCGAGCCGTGCAATAGCAAGTTCCATCTCACGGTGAAACAAAAATCTTATCCGGTCCAGAAATTGTGCGGACTCTACTGGGCCTATCTCGGCCCGCAGCCGGCGCCGCTAATCGCAAACTTCGATATCTGGTTCAGAAAGGACGGCCGGCGCAAAATCTTCATCCAGCCCCCGCTCGATTGCAATTGGTTCCAGGCCATGGAGAACTCCATGGACCCGGCGCATCTGCAAATTCTCCACCAGGACACCGCCAACCGTGGCCGGCCAATTCAAAATAGCACGCGCGGCTTGACCGACGATGTGCAGGAATTCGACTTTTACGAAGTTTTCTACGGCCTGATGAAGCGGCGCACTTATAAGAACGGCATGATCGATGAACATCCCGTGATCTTCCCGAATATCTTGCGCCAGGGCAACGTCGGCCAGATCCGCGTGCCGATGGACGATACCCACACGAAGGTTTATTTCGTCCGTTTCTTTCCGAGTGAAAACGGTGAGATTGTCGAACAAGACGAGCCGCCGGTGGAATACATCAAGCCCTATAAAAATCCACCCGATGCGCTGCATCCCTATACCCGATTTCGTATGGACGCGGTGCAGGCGCAGGACCATATGGCTTGGGAGACCCAGGGGCCGATCTGCGATCGCACCAACGAAAGATTGACCAGCTCCGACCGCGGCATCATCTTGCTGCGCGAAGTGATGTTCCGCGAAATGAAAAAAGTGCAGCAGGGACAAGATCCCATGGGCGTTATCCGCGATGCGGCAAACAATCCATTTATCGATACCCATCTGATGGAGTCCATCCAACAGGGCGTCATGGATCGAGCGCCCTACGCAGTCAATCAGTAAGCATTCGCCTTCGATCGTTCCTTCCTCCGGCGTTAGCCGGAGGAAGGGTGCTCATTTATCCACCGCCGATATATCATCCAAAGATCAAAATCACTTGCCCGGGGTGATGAGATTGGGGCGCCAAATTCGAGCTGGCGGCTTGCCTTGGCTTGAACTCGCGCATATGATCCAGCCGTCGCTGGCGATCGGCGATGATCCCTTTCAACCGAGGATACAAGCCCATGATCGATATCTCCAAACTGCGCGAGCGAGTTGCGCAGTCTTGTCGCATTCTCGGCAAGCTCAACTTGACCAAGGAACCGAGCGGCCATGTGAGCGCACGGGTGGCCGGAGAAGAGCGCGTGCTAATCAAAGCGCGCGGACCGGAAGAGTCGGGGCTGCGCTTCGTCGGCGCGCACGACATTATTACCGTCGACTTCAACGGCAAAAAGGTTGCGGGAGACGACGGTTTGGAGACGCCGCAGGAAGTTTTCATCCATACGTGGCTCTACAAAACCCGTCCTGAAGTCGAATGCGTTGTCCACGTTCACCCTTTGACCGTGGTGCTGTTCACGATCTGCGACAAACCCTTACAACCTCTGTACGGAGCTTACGACCCCTCCGGGCTGCGCCTGCTGGTCGACGGCCTGGCGAACTATCCGCGCAGCATTACGGTGTCGAGCGAAAAGCTCGGCGAGGAATTCGCCCGCGCGATGGGGGACAAACAAGCCTGCCTGATGCGCGGTCACGGCATTACCAGCGCCGGCCGGAGCATCGAGGAGGCCACGCTCACGGCCATCAAGCTCAACGATGCCGCGGTGATCAATTACCAGGCCAGCTTGCTCGGCACGCCGCAGCCGATTCCGCAGGAAGACATCGACATCATGGTGGGCAAGTCGCGCGGCGGCAGCCAGTCTGTGCATTCCCAATCGAATTGGCGTTACTACTGCAAGCTCCTCGACGAGGCCCCGGTTTAGCTGATTCGACCTCCATGGAGCAAGCGGTTCTCGAATTTCGCGGCGTCGTCAAGCGGTTTCAAACCGTCAACGCGGTGGACGGCGTCAGTTTTTCGATACAGCCGGGAGAGTTTTTCACGCTTCTCGGTCCTTCCGGTTGCGGCAAAACCACTACGCTTCGCCTTGCTGCGGGTTTGGAGGAGCCGGACGGGGGCGAGATTTTGCTCAATGGCGCATCGGTGGCGGCGCCTGAGCGGGGCGTCTTTGTGCTGCCGGAAAAGCGCCGGCTCGGCATGGTGTTTCAATCCTATGCGATCTGGCCTCACTTCACGGTTTTCGAAAACGTCGCCTTTCCGCTACGGGTGCGGCGCGAGGCCAGCGATCGGATCCGCCGGCGGGTCTTGGAAGCTCTGGATAGCGTCGGGCTAAGCGGATTGTCGGAGCGCGGCGCCACCCAGCTTTCCGGCGGGCAGCAGCAGCGCGTCGCGCTGGCACGCGCTCTGGTTTACGAGCCGGCGCTGTTGCTGCTCGACGAGCCCCTGTCGAATCTCGATGCCAAACTGCGCGAACAGATGCGGTTTGAGCTGCGCGCCTTGCAGCAAAAACTCAAGCTTACGATACTTTACGTTACCCATGATCAGACCGAGGCGATGACGCTGTCGGATCGCATTGCGGTAGTGCACGGCGGTTGCCTTGAGCAGGTCGGAACGCCGGAGCAAGTTTACGAATGTCCGGCGAGCAGGTTTGTCGGTGATTTTCTCGGCCGAATGATCGCTTTCGACGGGACTCTCAAACTCACCGCAGGAGGCCGGCAGATGCAATTGGCCGATGGCGCGAGCCTAGCGGTGGATTCGCTGTTCGTCGACTCGTTGAGCGACGGCGCGTCGGTGCGGCTTTTGATCCGGCCGGAAGATATTCAAATTTTCCCCATCGCGGAGCTCAGACCAAACCAGATCGCCGGCGCTATCGAGCGAGCGGACTACCTCGGCGACCGCTTCGAGTATCATGTACGCGCTGCCGGCGCGTTGTTGATCCTGCCGGCGCCGAAAAGATCGCGTTTTAGCGCCGGGCAAAAAATTCGCCTCGATTTCGATCCGCGCTCCCTTAACTTGCTGCCGCGATGAAAAATTTATGAGCCAACCCGCTTCAGCCAGTATCCTTATCCGGCCGCGAGTTCGTATCCGTCCGATTCGCATCGCGGAGATGTTTGCTGTGGGCTTTTGTGCCGTCGCGATGGGTTTGCCGCTGTTGTTCCTGCTGGCCGGGAGTTTCAATTTGGCGCCGCCCGGGCAAGCGGCTGCTTACGGCCTCGGCAACTGGACGAGCGCGTTCAGCGACCCGACCACGCTGAGCGCATTATGGATGAGTATTTTGCTTTCCAGCGTGCGCTTGATTCCCGCCATGATCATCGCCGTCATTTTTGCCTGGTTGATCGCGCGCACGGACATGCCGGGTGGCAATGCTATCGAATTTTTCTGTTGGCTGGCGTTTTTCATTCCGGATTTTCCATTGACGCTGGCGTGGATTTTACTGCTTGATCCAAACTATGGCTTCCTCAATCTGCTGGCGCAAAAGCTGCCTTGGTTTGGCGGGCCGCTGTTCAATCCGTACAGCTTCTGGGGCATCGTCTGGGTGCACACGTCAACGGGCGGGATTTGGTTCAAAGTGATTCTATTGACGCCGGTGTTCCGGCGTCTGGGGGCGTCGCTGGAGGAAGCCGCACGAGTAGCCGGCGCCGGCACTCTCGCCATGCTGCGGCGCGTGACCCTGCCGGTGCTAGCGCCGATGATTTTGGCCGTGGCGGTGTTGAGCTTTATTCGCGGCCTGCAGTCCTTTAACACGGAGCTTTTGTTGGGCACCCCCGCGGGAATTTATGTTTATTCGACGCGCATCTATGACTACATCCGCCGCGAGCCCGCTTCCTACGGAGAAGCCACGGCTTTGGGCTCGATCTTTATCGTCATTCTCGGCGCACTGCTGTTTCTTTACTGGCGTTTTCTCAGCGGCAAGCGCAAGTTCACCGTTGTTACCGGTCAGGGTTACTCCGTGGCACGGGTCAAGTTGGGCAGGTGGCGCCACCTCGCGATGGTGGGCTGTTTCTCCTATATCGCCGTCATGACCATCTTGCCGTTGATCTTTCTCGTCATCGGTTCGTTCATGCGTCGCTATGGCTTCTTCAATATTTCATCGCCGTTCAGTCTGGCCCATTGGCAAAGCCTGCTGAGCGATCCGATTTTTCTCGTGGCGCTGAAAAACAGTCTCTTGATCGCAACGCTGACCTCGGTCGGGGGGATTCTCCTTTATTCATCGGTGGCCTATCTCTTGGTGTCGCGGCGCATGGCGGCCGCGCCGCTCTTGGAAGGGCTCTGCTGGTTGCCGCATATTCTCCCTGGAATTCTTTTGGGCCTGGGTATTCTGTGGCTATTTCTTGCCACGCCGTTGCGATTCCTCTTTTACGGCACGGTGTGGGGAATTGCGGTGGCGCTGATGCTGGGAGATAGCCCGGTCACGACCCAGGCTTTCCGTGCCGGTTTTATGCAGCTTGGCGCGGATCTGGAAGAAGCGGCGCGGGTAACCGGAGCCTCATGGTGGTACACCTATCGAAAAATCCTGCTGCCGCTACTGGCGCCGATCGCCGGAGCCGTGGGCTTGATGAATTTCGGCGGCGCCTTGACCAGCATCAGCATTCCCGTGCTACTTTACAGCCATCAATCGCGCCCTCTAGCGATCTTGCTGCTCGAATACAGCGTTACCGGCGAGTTGGAGCGGGGCGCTGCCCTCGGCTTGCTGATCACGGCGATCATTTGTGCGATGATGCTATTTGGCCGCAAGCTTGGGTTGCGTTTAACCGGGATGACATGATCAGTCTGGAATCGGGAGGAATCATGCAAACGCTCTTCGCACTGCTTTTTGTCCTGCTATGGCTCACGCCTGCGACAGCGCAAACTAAGACGAGTGAAAAGGAATGGAACGCAATCGTCGAAGCAGCAAAAAAAGAGGGTAAGGTTGTCGTCGCCGGCTCGCCGGACCCTGTTATGCGCAACGCAATCATCCCGAAATTCAAAGAGCGCTATGGTATCGGGATCGAATTTCTCGCCGGCCGCTCGAGCGAGATTTCGGCGCGGGTGAGAACCGAGCGCGCCTCGGGGATTTACAGCGTCGATGTTTATCTGGCCGGACCGGATACCACGGCGACCACGCTCTATGCGGAAAAGATGATCGACCCGCTTAAACCGCTGCTGGTGATGCCGGAGGTCGCCGATGGATCGAAGTGGAAACGGGGCAAAGTCTGGTTCGCCGATCCTGACGAGAGCTTTGCGGTGCGGGCGTTCAGCAGCGTGGCGACCTTGATGTTCATCAACACCGATCGAGTGAAACCCGGGGAGATGCGAGCCGCCAAGGATCTGCTCGACACCAAATGGCGCGGCAAAATTTCCACTGAAGATCCGACGACGACCGGCTCAGGCGCCAACGCCGCGGCGCGGTTTTACCACGACCAGGGGGAGGAGTTCGTGCGCAAACTCTATATCGACCAAAAGGCGGTGCGCACGCGGGATCGCCGGCAGATGGCCGACTGGCTGGCGCGCGGCACCCATCCGATCTGCTTGAGTTGCCGGGAGGACGATGTCCGGCCGCTGATCAAGGAAGGGTTTAAAATCCTCGAGATATTCTCCTTGGCTGACATGCCGGGCTCGATCAACGGCTCGCCCTGGATGCTGACCTTGGCCAACAAGGCGCCTAATCCCAACGCGGCGCAATTGTTCGCCAACTGGATTCTCTCCCGGGAAGGGTTAGGCATTTACGCGCGCGGTTACGGTTCGGTGAGCCTACGGACAGACATCGACGAATCCAATCTCAATCCCGGCAACTTGCCAAAAAAAGGCGTCAAGTATTTCGACGACACCGATTGGAATTGGATCGTCACCGGGCGCCACGAATATCGTGATAAAGTATGGAAGCTCTTGAAAGGCAAGTAACCGTATCGATTGTTCAAGACGTTCAAGCAGCTCAAGTCGTTCAAACCGTTACAGACAAGTTGGGAGGAGTCATGGCTGGAAAGAAGATAAGAATTTACTATCGGGCGCCGAGTCATGTGCCGCTGTGGAAGGTTATGGAGGAGGGCGGTTTCCTGGAGAAGCACGGATTGGCGATGGAGATGGGGTCGCTGGAAGGCCAGCGCAAACGCGCCGCCGAAGGCTTGAAATCCGGCGATCTCGATGTCGTCTCGGGCAACCATCATAATCTCTACGCGCGCAAGGCGCTCAACGGCGATCCTTACGTCCATATCGGCCAGAGCAACAACTCCTGGCGCGAAAACTTTCTGGTCTGCGGCAAAGGCATCAACGGCGTTGCCGACCTGAAGGGCAAAAAAGTCGCCATGGACGACTATGACGGCCATACCGGTCTGAATGTTTGGCTTTATCTGAGGCTGCACGGATTGGAAGAAGGGCGCGACGTTGAACTCGTCACCGATCCGGTCAAAGGAGCGGAGCGCGCCCGAGGGGTGCTCGACGGCAAATACGACGCCACGTTTATCCGCGCAGTGGATCGGCTGCGCGCGCTCAAATTCGGCGCCAAAATTGTCGAGGTGCCGCCGATGGCGATGATCGAAGGGGTAACGCTGACGACGACGACCAAGTATGTGAGCCAGCACGAAGACGAATGCCGGTCGTTGATTCTGGCTTTGATCGACGGCACCCACTTTTTCAAGACCAACAAAGCCGACACGCTGAAGATTATCCAAAAGCATTGCTCGGAGCTACTCAAGATGCGCAGCGACGAGGAGTGGAATTGTTTCTACGACAATCAGGCAGCGTCGCTGGAGAGCGTGCCCTATCCGTCGATCGACGCGGTTCAAAACGTTTTTGCCCTGGCGGTGAAACGCAACCCGGAGATCAAGGAATTCAATCCGCTGGCGCTCTGGGACCTCCACTACGTCAAGGAGATTGACGATAGCGGCTATGTCCGGCGCCTCTACGGCTGATCTTTCGATTCCTTGGGCTCGTTTGAGTTGAAGGTTTCGAACCACAGAACCGATTTAAACCGATGCCGTTGCTCGGGAGAATTTTGTGACGACAACTTCGCAACCGATCAATCTTTTCGAGTTCGAAAACCTCGCCCGGGAGCGATTGCGCAAAGAAGAGTACGATTACATCGCCGGCGGCGCCACCGACGAGATCAGCGTCGATCGCAACCGGCGCGCTTACGCTTCGTGGGCGCTGCGCCCGCGCGTGCTGCGCGACGTAAGCGCCCTGGATCTTTCCACAACTGTGCTCGGCACGAAGGTGAGTCTGCCGGTGCTGATTGCGCCCTGCGGCGGGCACAAACGGGCGCATCCGGAGGGTGAGCTCGCCACCTATCGCGCCGCAGCAGCTTGCGGCACCGTGCTCGCGGTGAGTGCCAATTCGAACACTTCGTTTGAGGAGCTGGCGGCAGCGGCGAGGGGGCATCTCTGGGTGCAGCTCTACCCATTCCGCGATAAGTCGATGACGCGAGAGTGGCTCGACCGCGCCAGAGCCGCGGGCTACGAAGCGGTTGTGGCGACCCTAGATTCGCAGTGGCCGCCCAAGCGCGAGCGCAACATTCGCAACAACTACCGGCGCAGTCGCGGTGTCAATTACCCCGCTGCGAATAGCGACGCGCCGCGACCGGCCGGCAGGGTAGGGGAAGGCTCCGATCCGGCTGCGACGTGGAAAGAGCTGGAGTGGATCAAGGCGGCGACCGATCTTCCGGTCATCGCCAAAGGCATCATGACCGCGGAAGACGCCGAGCTCTGCGCCGAGGTCGGCGCCGATGGCCTAATCGTTTCCAACCATGGTGGGCGGCATCTCGACAACACGCTCGCGACCGTGGAAGTGTTGTCCGAAGCCGTAGCCGCAACCAAGGGTAAAATGGAAATTTTCTTAGACGGCGGCATCCGCCGCGGCGCCGATGTGGTCAAAGCGATCGCTCTCGGCGCCCGTGCCGTGTTTATCGGCCGGCCACTGTTCTGGGGGCTCGCGGTGGACGGTGAAAAAGGCGTTATCCGCGTTCTCGACATTCTGCGCGAAGAAATCGAAATTACCATGGCCAAATGCGGCAGACCCACGATCGCCAGTATCGACTCGTCGACCGTCGTCAAAGCACCCCCGCTGTGAGCGTTTCTATTCCAGGGCAAACTCGGATTTATAATCGCTGACCCGCCTAGTCGTGCGCGCACGCCTTGGAGGGAACTCTTGGCCCAAGACCCCGGCACACCGCTCTGACTGTGCGACGGCGCGTCAGAGATCGAGGATCTTTCATTCGAGTCGCTGGGCATTTGAGTTTATTGACGCAATCGGCGCGAGAAGCTCAGCGTGCTTCAATTAACAAAAGTGGCGGCGAGTTGACACCCAGCGATAAAGTTCTTAATTTGAATACAGCGATGAGAGCAACGATAAATTCTGCTGCGCTGTTCTTATCGCTCGTGCTATTTTTTCTCGCAGTGCCAGAAGCCCGGGTGCGGGCCGACGACAATTCTCATCTACCCTCGGTTCACAAGCTCGTCTTTGGCCTGTTTCTGCACGATCGCGGTCCAGCCAGCGATCGACATGAACGGGGCGTCGATCCGAACTGGGAAATTCAATTGAAACCGCCGGAGTGGAAATATTGGAAATGGATCGGCTCGCCGGCGCCGATGGCGGGGATGACGCCGAACTTCAACGGCGATACAAGCGTATTTTATGCCGGCTTGAATTATGAATTTAGTTTATCGAACCGTTTCACCGATCGGTTGACGGACAATTTGACCAAGAACCTTTTCGTCTCAGGCGGCCTCAGCGCGGCGCTGCACAATGGGCCGTTGCACAAAAACAAAATCGGTTGCGAAGAAAATAGCGATTGCGGTTTCGGCTATCGTGTGCTGCCGCGTGTAAACGTCGAATTCGGAACCTATTTCCTCGGCAACCAAGGGATCTCGGTGTTCTGGGATCACATGTCTCACAAAGGGATCTTGCCCGGCGAGAACGAAGGCATCGATCACATCGGTGTCCGTTACCATTTAAAATTCGACCTTCCTAAAACGATTAAATAGGATCTTCGTTTTGCTTAGGGCTTCAGGTCATCTCGAATAGACCTGGTTCAGGTTCCTCTCAGTTTGCACCTTCCGAGGAGATCCCGCCCGGAACAGTCCGAGCGGGTTAGCGCCCATATTAAGTCACCCGAGGGCTTAAAGCTGCTAATAAGGCGTGGTGCTCGACGGCGGGCGGCGGTGATGCGTGGCCTGTTCATAGGCGTAAGCAAACTTGATCAAATTGCCGTCGTCGTAGGGGCGGCCAATAAAACAAATTCCGGCGGGTAGATTATCACGGGTGAAGCCGGCCGGCACGACGATCGTCGGCGTATAGACCAGAAAAGTATTTAAGTGCGGCGCGCCTTTTTGATCGACGAAGGGAGGAGCGATGCCGTCTTTGATGAGCGTCGGCTGATGCTCTACGGCTTTGTGCACAATGGCGTCGAGCTTGTGGTCGGCCATCACCTTCGAGAAGTTGGTCATCAGTTCGTCCTGTGCGCGCAAGCTCTCATAGTGCTTGGCCCAGTCGGGTTGCCTCTGGAAACGGTCTTGCGAGCGCTTGACCACTTTGGCGAAATCGGGCGAAGCGACAACCTCCTGCGGCGTCTTGAACGGTGGGTGGGCGCTGCGCCCGTAGTAATTTTTAAACGACTGCTCGGTTTCGCCGGGCCCGCCGGAACGCTTGGCGAGAAGCTCTTTGATTTTCGGAATGACAATCGGATCGACAATTTCGGCGCCGGCACGCTTCAGCTCTTCAATCGCTCGGTCAAAAACTTCGGAGATTTTTTTGAAGTCATCCGAATCAGGCTCGGAATTAAGACCGATGGACTCGCGCAGGATACCGATGCGCGCGCCCTCGAGACCGTCTTTGTGCAAAAATTGCGTGAAGCTGTCTGGAATATGGCCAACGCCGCGCGCGGTGATCGGATCTTCGGGGTCGTAGCCGACCATGACGTCCAGCAGTGTCGATAGATCCTTGACGCTGCGCGCCATCGGACCGAGCGAGCCGAAAATTTCCGGCCAGCAGCCGTAAACTCCGCCGCGACTGACGAGGCCCGCGGACGGGCGCATGCCGGCGATACAGTTCCACGTTGATGGTCTACGGATCGATGCCAAACCTTCCTGGCCGACGGCCACCGTTGAGAAATTCGCCGATACCGCCGCCGCCGAGCCACCCGAGGAGCCGCCAACCGTGCGCTCGGTGTCATAGGGATTGCGCGTCGAGCCGAAGAGCGAACCATGGGTATCGCCGCCGCCCAACTCGCCGAGAGTCGCTTTTCCCAGGATCACGGCACCCGCATTGCGCAACTTCTCCGCAACGAAGGAATCGTGATCGGGAAAATAATCTTTAAACAGTAATGAACCGAGTGTGGTGGGCATGCCCTTAACGTCGGCTTGATCTTTGACGATCACCGCAATGCCATGCAGCGGGCCGACGGGACCGGAAGATTTGTATGCTGCGTCGAGGCGATCGGCTTCCCTGAGTGCGTCGGCGTTGATCGTGATGAGCGCGTTGATCGCCGGTCCCTTTTTGTCGAAGGCCTCGATGCGGTCAAGATACATCTGCACGAGCTGCCGGCAAGTGAGCCGTCCCGACTTGTAAGCGCCGTGGATTTCGTCGATGGTCGCTTCCACGACATTGAAAGCTTGCGCCATAAGAATATCTCCTAGT
>JBLMXG010000161.1:0-5628 GCA_050257635.1 Chloroflexota bacterium | reverse complement strand
GATGGAAGAATTTTTTGAAGTGTTGAGCTGGGCGCAGCTCGGGTTGCACGAGAAACCTTGCGGGCTGCTCAACGCGTCGGGTTACTACGACCCCTTGATCCAATTTTTGGATCACGCTGTGACGGAGGATTTTATCAAGCCAAAGCATCGCACGCTGATGATCGTCGAAGCCGAGCCTGGCAAATTACTTGATCGTTTTGAAAAAGCTTGGCTTGGGCGCCCACCCAAGCGATTCGATCCAACCGTCACTTGAGCGCCACGACTAGCGCGTCGGAATAATTCCTTGCTTCCTTATTTTCGCGCGAGAGAAGCGGGAGGATGTCTCGCTGGCGATCGTCCGCCGCGGTGACCGCTACCTTTTTGCCCGTGATTTCTGCTATGCAGGAACGACAACTTCGTGAAGGAGATGCGCCGCGACGATGCAGACGAACAAGCACCAGCATCGAGCCTTTAAAATATTGACCGAGGATGAAGCGTTGATTCTCGAAGCCATCGCCGACCGGATTTTTCCCCGGACCGATACGCCGGGGGCGGTGGAGATCGGCGCGCTGGATTATATCGATGCCGCCCTGGCGGGCGATTATGCTTCGCTGCTTGCGCTGTATCGCCAAGGGCTGCGCGCGATGCAGCGCTACGCGCTGAAAAAATTTGGCCGGAGATTTACCGTCTTGACCGATGAGCAGATGGACGCGGTCTTGATCGACTTCGGATCTGGTTCGGTGGACGGCTACAAGCAAGCCGCAGAGTTCTTCGAGAACTTGCGCTACCACGTTCTGGAGGGCGTCTTTTGCGAGCCGGAGTACGGTGGCAATAAGAACATGACCGGCTGGCGCCTGGTGGAATTTCCCGGCCAGCAGTTCGGCTACGCCGACGCCTTCATCGACAAGAGGGTCGATCTTGAACCGGTCGCCGTGGATTCCCACCGGAAGCTAGAGAAAAAATCATGAGCGGAACAATCGCGGATGTCTGCATCGTCGGCGTAGGCGGCCTGGGCGGAATCATGGCGAAGGAGTTGGCAACGGCCGGTTTGAAGGTCGTGGGCTTCGAGCGCGGGCCGGCGCCCAAGCATGAAGACTATGCGCCGCGCGACTCAATTCGTTTTCTCATCCGCCCCGAACAGCTCGAATGGGTGCACGACGAACCGACCACGACGCGGAGCAAGTCCGGGGAGAAGAGCCGAGTGCAATACCGTACCAGCCCGCTCAACGTCCTCGGCGGCGCGTTGCTACACTGGACCGGGCAGTCGTCGCGCTATATGCCGGGGGACTTCAAGCTCTTCACCAACGAGATCGAAAGCGGCAATGCCGAGCGCGCCGAGGCGGATCTGTCAGGCTACGACATTGTCGATTGGCCGCTCGGCTACGATGACCTGGAACCCTACTACGAGCGCTTCGAGTGGGAGTTTGGGGTATCCGGCGTGGCCGGCGCCAATCCGTTCGCTGGCCCGCGAAAGCGCGGTTTTCCGCTGCCGCCGCTGCGTCACTCGGCGCGCATGAAGCTGTTCGCCGAAGCGTGCAAGAAACTGGGTTACCATCCCTATGACACCGCCGCGGGAATCCTCTCCCAACCCTATCGGCCGGCGGCGCCGTTCGATACACGCATTGCCGAGCGGCCCGCCTGCGTCTACTGCGGCCACTGCAATTTCTATGGCTGCCATGTGCACGCCAAGTCGGCTTCGCTTTATACGGTCATCCCCGTGGCGCTCGAGACCGGCAACTTCGATCTCAAAACCAAATCCAAAGTGTATCGCATCAACAGCGCCGGCAACGGCCAGGTGACGGGAGTGAGCTATTTCGACGCCGATGGAGTGGCGCGCGAGCAGCGCGCGCGGGTGGTGATCTTGAGCGCGTTCGTTTTCGAGCATGCCCGGCTATTGCTCATCTCGAAAACCGTCTCGGGCCGTTTCGCCAAGGGCTTGGCCAATAGCAGCGGCTACGTCGGCCGCAACATCATGGCGCATGGCGATGTGCGCGCGATGGGCGTCTTCGACGACTACATCATCAACGGTTTTATCGGTCCGGGGTCGGCGGCGATGCGCATCGACGACTTCAACGGCAACAACTTCGATCACAGCGGGCTGGGGTTTATTCGCGGCGGCACCATCGGCACCAGCGGCGATGGCTCGCCGGTGACGCGCATCGACGTCTTGCCGCCGGAGGTTCGGCCGTGGGGCAAAGAGTTCAAGGAATTTTTCACCCGCTATTATACCCGGACGATGGACCTCAACATGCAGCCGGAAACCCTTCCCCACCCCGACAACCGCGTCGATCTCGATCCGCGCCTGCGTGACCGCTGGGGATTGCCGCTGCCGCGGGTTACTTTCCAATTTCACCAGAATGAGCGGCGCTTGCAGCAATTCATGGCCGACGTCGGCGAGAAGATCATGAAGGCCACGGGCGCAAGCAGAGTATGGACGGAAGAAAAAGGCAGGCCCAACCGCTGGGCCGGCGGCACGCGCATGGGCGCCGATCCGAAAAACTCTGTGGTCAACAAGTACTGCCAGACTCATGATATCCCGAATCTGTTTATCGTCGGCTCTTCGGTGTTCCCGACCATGGCCGGTTATCCGCCGACGGCGACGGTGGCGGCACTGAGCTATCGGGCGGCGGAGTTTATTATGTGCCAGAAGCAATGGTTTGCTTGTTAGACGGGCGGCCGGATGGCCGCTCATCTATCGCTATTGTTGTCTTTTAGCTTGGGGCAAGCTTTCGCGCCGAGCGAAGAGAATCCATCAGGCGCATTGAGCTTTAGGCGCTTGCCGACGATGGCGGTCGCATTCCCGCCGGCGAAAAAGTAAACTGGGCCGTCGGAAAGGAATGATCATGAAGAGAATCTTGCTGTGCTTTGACGGTACCTGGAACAAGCCAGCGGATGAAGCTTTGCCGGCCAAGCAGCAAGTGGAAACCAACGTGCGGCGGTTTTACGAGTCGGTGCAGGATCGAGCGGCGGATGGCACCCAACAAATAACGTGGTACGACGAAGGCGTCGGCACCAAGTGGTATGATCAATATATCGGCGGCGCCATCGGCACCGGTCTGGAATTCAACATCGTTCAGGGCTACGAATTTCTCGCCAAGCAATATGAACAGGGCGATGAAGTCTACATTCTGGGTTTCAGCCGTGGTGCTTACACTGGGCGCAGTCTGGTCGGCATGATCCGCAACTGCGGTTTGATCCTGCCGAAGCATTTAGCCCTTCGTGTGCCCATAGCCTACGGGATCTACCGCACCCGAGGGGACGGCGTCGACTCGTTCACGGCGAAGCTCTTTCGCGCCGCCTTCTGCAGGGAGGTCAAGATCAAATTCATCGGCGTCTGGGACACCGTAGGCGCGCTCGGCATTCCGCTCCATATTCTCAAAGACGTCAATATGAAGTTTTATGAATTCCACGACACGCAGTTGAGCGGCATCGTCGAAAACGCCTACCATGCAATCGCCGTCGACGAGCAGCGCCAGGATTACGACGTGTGCCTGTGGAATCCGCCGAGCACGCCGCAGCAAAAACTGGAACAGCGCTGGTTCATCGGCGCGCACTGCGACGTCGGTGGCGGCTACGACGACCGCCGGCTATCCGACATGACGCTGCGCTGGATGCAGGACAAAGCGGGCGCGCTGGGGCTGGCACTGGATCGCATACAGGTCGGCGCCCAGAATTATCTCGGCACGCACACCGACTCCTACGCGCAGTTTCTCGGCGGCATCTACGCGCGAAAAAATCCGCGCCACTATCGAACCATCGGCGCGACTCGGTTCGGCAACGAGGTGGTGGACGATTCGGTGCAGCGCCGCCGCAAGGAAGACCGAGACTATGAACCGCAAAATAACGGCCTGCCGAAATTAGTATGATTGTCCAAACAAACCGACTGAGGCACGCAGGTCGAAATTGTTTGCAGCGACGTGACACGGTCAATTAACATCCTCGTCACCGGCGGCACCGGTTACATTGGCGGCCATTTGATCCCGCGACTGCTCGATCGTCGGCATCGAGTGCGGGTGCTGACGCGGCCCCAATCCGCTGCGCGGATACCTGCGGGCGCTACGTCCGTGCTAGGCGACGCGCTCGACACGGAGTCGGTCGCGGCGGCTCTCGAAGGCATCGACGCGCTGATCCATCTGGTCGGCACCGCGCATCCGACCCCAAGCAAAGCCGACCAGTTTGAAAAGGTCGATCTGGTTTCGATTCGCGCCGCAGTGAGCGCGGCAAAGCGCCGGGGCACGGCCCATTTGATCTACGTCAGTGTCGCACAGCCCGCGCCGATCATGCAGTCCTATCTTTGGGTGCGCACCCTCGGCGAGTGTATGATTCGCGAGGCGGAGTTAACAGCCACGATCTTGCGGCCGTGGTATGTATTGGGTCCTGGCCGGAGATGGCCGTTGCTGCTCAAGCCGTTCTACAAGCTCGCCGAGCTGTTTCCGGCAACCCGCGCCACCGCTGAGCGGCTCTGTTTAGTGACCATCGAAGAAATGGTGCAGGCCTTGGTGCGCGCCGTCGAACATCCGCCCATGCCTGGGCGGCGGCGCATCGTCGAGGTGCCGGATATCCGTGCGAATGCGCTTCACGAAACCGCGGCTGGATTGCCGTGAATTTGCCCATCGCGGCTCGGTGCTGTTGACCATGGCAGCTCAAGTCAAAAATATTTACGCGAGCCCCGCAGATTTATCGTCCGGCGAAATCATAACCCGCCTTTGGGGAAATTCTTCGACCAGGATAGAGCGTATCGTCTCGCATTCGCACCAAAGCCCGCCGGGCTTCTGGTATGACCAGGACGAAGACGAATGGGTGATGGTCTTGAGCGGGAGCGCGGAGTTGGAATTTGTCGGAGATGAAGTCGTTAGTTTGAAAGAAGGCGATTACCTTTTGATTCCGCGCCACGTGCGCCATCGCGTCGCCAGAACCGACACCGAAACCGTCTGGCTCGCGGTGCATGTGAAATAATTCGAAAACCGTTCAAAGTTCAATTATTCAAGGTTCAAAGCGTCGATTCGGCGGTCAATGGCTTTGCCTCGAGCTTTCGACCTTAAGCCTTGGAACTATTGAACGGAAGTTAAAAATTCCTTTGGCCGCGCCCAGGGCTTTCCGAGCAGGCTGTAGAAAACTCCCGACAGGATGAATAGCGCCACCAGCGCCCAGAGCATCGGTTCGTAGGTTTGCCAGCGGTCCCAGATCGCCCCGGCGATGACCGGACCGAGAACGCTGCCCCAGACGTAAAACACGCTCATATAGCCGCGAATCTTGGCAAAGTGCCTGCGGCCGAAAATATCGCCAACCATCGCCCAAGCGACGGGATAGGTCACTTCCACCGTGGTGAAGAGCAGAATAAAAACCCACAGGTGGCCCATGGAGCTGCCAAAGAGCGGCAACAGGATCGACAGTCCGGCGGTGAACAAGATGGCGGACACCAGCCGAGGTTTATTCATCGTGTCGGCGAGCCAGCCGAACAAAAGCGTCGAAGAAAAACCGAACAACGCGAAGGAGCTGAGCAAGAGGGTCGCTTCCTGATGGCTCATGCCTTTCCAAATCATTAGCGGAATGAAGTGAGTGGAGACCGCGTGATAGGAGGCGTTTCGTACCGCGGCGCCGAACACAAGCGCCCAAAAGGCAAAGGACCGGATCGCTTGAGCCGCGGTC
>JBLMXG010000160.1:0-28420 GCA_050257635.1 Chloroflexota bacterium | reverse complement strand
TCAAAGTTTTGAACCACATGGCCGACCAGTGGCCGATCGGCTCTTCCGTGAGCATGGAAAACCACCACTCAGCGACCGTGCCTTCCCACATCAGTTGCCGCTTGAAGTCGAGGATGGCGCGGCACTCGGGCAGCATCGGCTCGCGCAGAATCTGGTCTTGGCTGAGCCCCAAGGCTTCGGCGGTTTGCAGCATGACCAGCACGTGGCCCGGTGGCTTGGGATGAATGAATTCGTCGGCGATCTTCGCGCCCAGCGGCACCATGAGATCCGGATGACGCTTCAGAAACCCGATGTGTTTGTGGTACGAAACCGACACTAGCGTGTTGATCTCGACGGTAAAATTGCCCCAGTTCTTGAAGAACAATTGGATCGCCGGCATGGGCAGCGTGCCGTCGAGAAACCTGCTCATGAAGGGCCCTTCGGTGACGCGCTCGCGCCAGCGCTGAATAACCTTCTCGTTGATTCGATCGATGTACGCTCGGGCGTCCGCACTGCTCATCTTGACGCCGAGCTTCGGTGTTATTTGACTCATCGGTTTTCACTGTCCAGACCCAATGCCCGCGGTCGAGCGTTTTGGCAAAACTCCAGACCCTAGGCGCTGAACGTTCTTTTCTCAAGTCCGGTAGAGATTGTCGATAAAACCGCTGTCGTCGATGCGGCGCAGATAGTGAAAATCCCACAATGCCATCGGATCGGTTTTCTCGGCGGCTTTGTCCTGCTCGATGGAGATCTCGTAGACGTTGCTGATCGCCGGAATGGTCGCATAAGGTTTCGCTTGTAGGATCATTTTCAGGTCGTCATAGAGATGAGTCGCCGTCTCGTCGTCAAGGTCGCCTTCGGCTTTATATTTTTCTTTGATGATCTTGATCGACTCGGCACGGTGGGTTTTGAAATACGCGATGCCTTCGCAGATACCGCGGAGCATTTTGTCGACGATGTCGGGATGCTTTTCGACGAACGGGAGACCGCTCGAAACCGTTGTGAACCACACCATCGGTAGGAACGGCACGTCGATGACTTTCAAACCGCCGCGCTTCGACAAAATATCCGCCGGCGGTGTGACGAAGGCCGCGTCGGCTTCGCCGTCGCGCACCGCTTCCCAGTGAAATTTACCCTTGGCTTTTTCCACCTGGCAGTCGTTGAGCAAACCGGCCTGCTTGATGAAAAGCCAGGTGTTGAGGCCCGGATGCTTGCCTTTGGTCGCCACTTTCTTGCCCTTCAGATCCGAAACCTTGTTGATGCCGGAATCGGCGCGCACCACCAGGCGATGATTCAACAGGCTGACGGTTTGCCCAAGGTACACCCATTGATCGCCCGCGGGCCGGCGGATGTAGGGTGATAGATGGTTGCCGCCGACGAATTCGACGGTGCCGTTGGCCACGTTTTTGTGCGAGTCTTCGGAGGTAATTTCGTAGTCGTAATTCACCTCCAGGCCATGTTTGGCCCACGAGCCGGAATCATGCACGACATGCAAAAACGGCAAATGGCTATCCGAACGGTAGGGAAAGTTAACTTTGTCCACAGTGCGTCCTCCTCTTTGGCATTTTCCTTAGTCGAAGCTTACGGCGGCGTCAACCGCTTCCCTCTATTTGAGGCTCAGCTTGGGCGCCCACTTCTCCCAGATCTCATCGCGCTTGTCGGAACTAAATTTGTTGGCGATGGCAAACCGGTCGCGCCAGTGGAAGGGCTTGCAGGCATCGATGAGCATCCGGCTCATGGTGAAATCGCCTTTTTCGCGTTTCTCGGGCGGCAGCCGTGGATCGAGATCCGAGGTCCAGGCTTTGAGAATCTGCACCGACTCCGCCGGATCGACGCGCGTGCACATGGCCCAAACCACCTGCTTCAGATCCACCGGATCGATATCATCGTCGACGGCGACGTAATAGCGATACATGCTCGCGCCGGTCTGCATGCCAGCGATCGCCGTCAGCGCTTGCAATGCCTGGCCGGTGTGCCTCTGCTTTATCGAAATCACCACCATCAGCGTATGGCAGTGGCACCAGACACCTTGGATGTCCGAAATGCCGGACTGTTCGAGATGGTCCCAGATGCGCGCGGCGTAGAGCGGAATGCCGTAGCGCTCGGTGATCGGCAAGAGTGGCGGGTTACCGAGCAGGATCGGCTCGTGCCGGTGAAGAATCCGTTTAATGCGCACGACGCACTCTTCGCCGCTGTGCGTGTAATAGCCGGGCCACTCGCCGAATGGCCCCTCGGCATGGGATTCGACCTCAGGGGGCGGCATCTCGCCCTCAAGGACGATCTCCGCCGTCGACGGGACCGGTAGGCCGGTAAACGGCGTGCGGATGACTTCGAGCGGCGTGCCGCGCAGGGCGCCGGCGTATTCGTACTCGCTGACGCCGGCCTTTGCGGCGGACGGCGCGGCCATCCAGGTGGCCGGCTCGCAGCCGAGCACGATAGCGACGGGGCAGGCGCGTCTCGCCTGCCAATACTTGCGCGCGATCTGTTTGCCGTGCTTGTGCTCGATAATCCAAAGGGTGACCCTATCCTTGCCGACGACGCAGGAGCGGTAAGTGCCGACATTGACCCAACCGCTGTCCGGGTCTTTAGTGATTACCATGTCGGCGGTGCCGATGTAGCGCCCGCCGTCATGCTCGTGCCACTTGGGCGTAGGAAAGATATTCAGATCAACCCGCTCGCCTTCGAGAATATTTTCTGTGACGGGACCGCTTGAAACTTCTACCGGCAAAAAAGGCTTTAGATCGCGAGTCTTGTCGCGCCAGGTTTTGAGGATTCCCATCTTCGTCGACTCCGTCGGCAGGCCAAGGGCGAGGGCGAAGCGGCGCGCGCTGGCGAGCACGTTGGCGGCGATGCGAAATCCTTTGGGATAATCGACGATATTATCGAAGAGCAACAAGGGGCCGTCCTGCTCGGCCATCAATTCGGTCAGACAACCGATTTCGAGATTCCAGTGCGCGCCGTCGATAATTTTCAACTCGCCGATGCGCGCGGCGCCGTCGATAAAAGCTCTTAAGTCGTTAAACGCCATGTATTTTACTCGTTGGCCATCGGCCTCGTAATCGCGTCTCGTTCTGAGACAAAGCCGAAGAATCTCGACGCAAATGCGCGACCCTTCGCTCCCGCTCAGGGTGACAGCAAATATTTGCGAGCGGCGAGGTTGGAGGGCGCTCTTTGTTACTCAAGGATTATTCCCGTGTTTCTTCTCGAAAAAAGCCTAGCGCTTCTATCGCCGGGCGATCGTTGATCGAAAACAGTATCGCCGGCTCGCGCGAATTGTTCTTGTGAGCGTGCCAGTTCCACAAGGGCACGACGAAAGAATCGCCCTGTTCCCAGTCGAACCTCTGATCGCCAATCCAGGTCGCGCCGGAACCGCGAAAGGCATGATAAACGACGCTGTACGTATGGCGGTGCGAGCGGCCTTTTTCTCCGGGCCGTAACATTTGCATTTCACAGTTCATGGTCGGCAATGTCGAACCACCGCTGAGCGGATCCGCATAACGCAGCAGTGTGCCGTCGTAGAGATCACCGGGAGCTTCAGCGATCGATGCAAGAGCCTTTTCGGTATCCGTCCACGCATAGCGATAGGGGGGGCGATAGTGGGTCGATGCTGGTTGAGGCGCGGATTGCGGGCGCAGAACATTGAAAGTTTTTTGGGACCAGCCGACAGTTTTGGTGATCGGTTGCTGCCGCTCATGAAACGGGTTGGCGAATCCGGCTTGATAATAATGCAGCATTGGCCCGTCAGCGCCGTCGAGCCAGATGATCGGCGTATCGCCGCTATTGATATGATCGTGCCAGCTCCAACTCGGTGTGGTGATCAGGTCGCCGGGTTCCATTGGCAGCGGCTCGCCTTCGACCACCGTAGCGGCGCCGCGCCCTTCGACCACGAAGCGGATTGCGCCCATTGTGTGGCGGTGCGCGGGGGCGAATTCGCCGGGACGAACCATTTGCGCGCCCATGAGCAGCGTATGTGCCGTGCCGAGCTTCAACTCGGGATGCTGATAGCCGATGAATCGGCGAAAGGCGTCTTCGGGGCGAATGAATTGAGCGGCTTGATCAAGCGAGTTGCGGATTTCGCTCCACTTCCAGAGAAAGGGTCGGTAGCCGGCTTGGGGCTCGCGAAAGCCGGTGCTGGTGTTGGGTATCGTCCAGTAACCGATCAGATTTTGTTCTTTGAGTTTTTGATTCAGCTCTTCCAGCGACATCATCGCCTCGCTTTGCTCGGAATGGCAGATTTCAAATTTCATATCTTACAGTTGGGATTTCGGTTTGAAATTTGAGATCTGCAATGCCGCAAGCGCACTGCGCTTGCGGCTAGTGCGTTGCGCTATAGCAGCCGTCCATGAACATCTTGTTCAAATCCGCCGGTGTGACCGCGCAGTATTCGGCCGAATAGCCGGGCCGCTCGTTGATCCCATCCTGAAGCAAACGGATCAAGACATGCTGAGTCACTGCGCCGTGGGCCATGCGGTCCAGGTGATCCATTGTGTCGGCTTCATGGTGCTTGGAAAAATAGCTGGCTTCCGCCGTAGTCAGTCCATAGTGCATCGTGAGAGCTTTGAAAAAATCCAAGCAAGAATCGCCGAACGGCTTTTCCCACAAAACCGAAAACCAATATTCTTGAATCTGCCCGTCGTTGATCAGCGTGCGGTGAAAGTCCGGCAGGGCACGGCATTCCGGTAGCATCGGCGAGAGCAAGACCTCTTCTTTGCTCAACCCCAAAGCCTTGCCCGTGCTCATTAGAATCTGAATATGGCCAGGCGGGCAGGGATGGCCGAACTCATCGAGCACTTTTTGTGTGTAGACTTCCATCAAGTCGACGTTTTTGACGAAAAACCACAGGTGCTTGTAAAAAGCCGAGGTGTAAACCGAATTGATCACCGGCACGAAGGCGCCCCAATTCTTGTAAAAAAGCTGAATGGTTTCCTTCTTGAGTTTGCCATCGCGCAACTCGGCCATGAAACCGGTTTTATCGACGGTCTGTTTCCAGCGCCGGTCGCATTTGGCCGCCAGTTCGGCAACGAATTCTTTGGCCTGGCTCTCGTTCAACTTGAGCATTTTCCAAACCTCCATCAGCGTTCACGGCCGGCACCATCACCCAATATGGCAGGGTCGGTTGGCTGTCAAGCCGCTGATGGCCGCGCTTGCCGAAGCCGCGATACCTGGGCTAGTATCGATCATTACGCCCAGGAGGTTTGCCCATGGATGTAGCCAATCTCGATGAGTTGATGAAAACTGCGAAACGAAAAATCGATTTGTTCGGCACCGGCAATTTCCGCTCGTGGATGCTCTATTTCGTTCCCGGCGACGGGACCGACATGCACTATCACACCAACCCGGAGACTTTCTTGGTTCTCGCCGGCAGCGGCGTGGTCAAAGGATTGAAAGGCGAGGGGCGGCCAATCCGAAAAAACGAGGTGCTGTTCCTGGAGGCCAAGGACTACTACCAGATTTCCAATACCGGAACCGAACCGCTGGTGCTTTTTGGCAATCGGTCGGAAGCTTTCGGCGGGCCGCATATCAAAGCCGACGGCACAGATCGAAACGCCGGTGTTTAAAAGGCTCCGTTCTTAGACGGTCATTTGACATCGCCGAGGGTAGTGATTAACCTTTTGATAAAACCGTACAGCCAGAGGATTTGCCATGCCTATCTACGAATACCAATGCCAGAAGTGCGGCACCTTCGAAATCACCCAGAGAATCACCGATAAACCTCTGGGCAAATGCCCCACCTGTAAGGGAAAAGTCAAAAAGCTTATCTCCAACACGTCGTTCCAGTTAAAGGGCACGGGCTGGTATATCACCGACTATGCGCGCAAGGGACAGAATGGAGATTCAAAGAGCAGCGGCTCGAGCAAACCCTCCGGCGAGACCAAAAGCGAAACGAAAAAAAGCGATACTTCGACCTCCAGCGGCGAAAAATCGTCGGCGACCACCAGCACGGCTTCGGCCTAGCGACGCTGCATTGTAGTACCAGTTCCTGCCTTGCTTGATAGAAAAAACGGCGCCTGTCGGCGCCGTTTTTTTTTGGCCGCGATTGCTGCGGTGAAAATGCCAGGTACAGGACTGGATTTGAAAATTGTTTTTCGCTATAGCTGGGGTCGAAGCATAAAAAATTATCGAAGGAGGTTATAATTCATGGCGCAGACCATAGATAATATCGTCGATCCGAATGACGCCGCGCTGAGCTCGGCGATGATTCAGTTTGCCGGCCCAGCCGGAAACGTGAATGCTTACGTTACCCGCCCCAAGGACGGGAAAAATCTCGGGACGGTAGTGGTCATTCATGAAAACCGCGGGCTTGTTGGGCATATCAAGGATGTGGCCCGGCGTTTCGCTAAAGATGGTTTTGCCGCGATCGCGGTGGACTGCATGAGCCGAATCGGCGGCAGCGACAAATGGAATGGCAGCGATGAGGCCACCAAAGAAATTCAGAAAGTCAACGGAACCATGGTGGCAGAGGATTTGACCGCGGCCGTGGCTTACATGAAAAAACAGAGCTACGTTAACGGTAAAGTCGGTGTGGTCGGCTACTGCTGGGGTGGTGGCCAGTCGCTCAATTTCGCCACCAAGTGTAAAGACTTAAACGCCGCGGTGGTTTACTACGGCCGCAATCCCGACCCGCTCGATTCCGTCGCTAACATTCCTTGCCCGGTCATGGGCAACTATGCTGCCGATGATCCGAACATCATGCCGGGAGTCGAACCCTTGAAAGCTGCGCTGGCCAAAGCTGGCAAAAGATTCGATTGCAAAGTCTACGAGGGTGCCAAACATGCGTTCAACAACAATACCAACGCGGACCGCTACAATCCGGAAGCGGCGAAGGATGCATGGGCGCGAACGAGCGGCTTTTTTAAAGCGAATTTAGCGTAAATACGCAATCGCGTTCGGTCTAATCAATGCGGGCGCGCGTCCGGTTTCGCCGGGTTGCGCGCCCGCGTTATTTTTGCTCGGCGAGTTCCGGACGTTGGCCCACCGCAGTGCGGGCGACCTCAGGGGTGATGATGTAGGGCCCCTGGGACGTGTCTTGCCATATCTGCTTTGTCAGCTCGACATTGCCACCGGTGACGACGAAAGAGAGCGCGCCGCTCAACGCGCCGATGGACATCGTAATTGCTTTGGTGGGCAAGAACCACATATTGCCGGCCGTCACACCGGTAGCGACGCCGGCTTTCTCGATCACGTCTTCAGCCTGGAGAGCGACCGGCGCCAAGACCATGACCGTGACGGAGAGCACGACGACGAGATTTTTGATCTTCTTGCCCATAGAAACTCCCTAAAAAAACAGCTTGGATCGAATCGCCTCGACACCGTGACTCGAATTCCAGTAGCGTCTGACGCCGAAATAATAACAGCAGGCTTCGTTGTCCAGGTCGTTGTTGAAACAGCGGAGCTGTCCGTCTTGAAAACGCACGCGCGCCAAGCAGGTGCCGCCGGGAACGGACGATGTCATCACTTCCATGACCACCCCGATTCCCCATTCTTCATAGCACTGGTGGTTGACTTCGTCGCCGACGCGCAGAAAAAGCCTCTTGCCTTCACCGATGCCCACCGACTTTTCAATGCGGCGATTAAAATGTTTGAGCGTGAGCGACACGTCAGGGGGCGCCGACTCGACCAGGCCGACGCGCTTGCGCTTCGGCGTCGTGATGAGAGCCCGCGCGGACCGTTCGTTGGCTGTCTGATCTCGCTTGCGTGAGGAATTACTCTTGCCCACAACTCTTCCCTGGGTCACTTGATATTTAAGCGCTTTAACCGTTTCACGATCTCGAGGATCATGAGCATAATCACAAAATTTGACTTCAATAGTCAAGCTCTGAACGGCGCCGCACGAAAAACCCCCAGTTTTTTTTGCTCCGCTGACAACAGCGCTGAAATCCATTGGTGCCCTGTTGCCGAAATGTCACGATTCTAAAAAATTTCCGACATCCTCGGCCAGCTGCTCGGGGTTGTCTTGGTGCACCATGTGGCCGGCCGCGGCGATGGTCACGAACCGGCGCTGGGCAATGGCATCGTAGCGTTGCTGTTTGTCGGTGCGCTTGCTTTGCCGGCTTTCTTGGCCGTCGACAATCAATACGGGGCATTGGATTCGGCGAAAAAACTCCAAAGCCTGGGCGGTGTAAAAAGGCTGCGGCGCCACGGTGCGATGGAGGGGATCAAATTTCCAGACCCATTTGCCGCTCGAGGTTTGTTTCATGGCGGCGCGCGCCAGCTCCAAGGCGAACGGTTTTTTAAGCCGCGGATTGGTGAGTTGCAGTTGCTGGGCGCCGGCCTCCACGCTTGTGTAAGTGCGAAAGTGATTGCGCCCGCGGTCGTGCACTTCGCCGATCCACTTGGCCATCTTCAGCGGCGCTTCGGCGAACTCCATGCCGACCGGCCCCACGCCTTCGATCAACACGAGCTTGTCAACCCGGGTAGGAAACGCGCCGGCATAGAGAAATGAGATCGTGCCGCCCATCGAGTGACCGATGAGCTTGACGCGCTCGGCGCCGAGGGCTCGAATGACGGCGTCGAGATCGAGAACATAATCGGGAAAATGATAATAGCCGCCGGCGCCGACCCAGCCGCTATCGCCGTGGCCGCGACAATCGGGAGCGACGATCCAAAGGGATCGTTTCTGTTTTTTTTGCAGCGCTGCCACAAAAGCATTCCAGCTATGGGCTAGGTCGAGATAGCCGTGTACGAGCACGAGCGGCTCGCCTCGAGGATCACCCCATTCGAGATAGTGGACCGGCAAGCCTTGCGATTTGATGAAGTGTTCTCTGGACTCCGGCATGCCGTGGATCATTCGGTTCTGGCGATCGGAATTTCGGCGAAATCTCTGTTAGCGGGCGACCACGCAAAGGCACGTACGACTTTGACCGCGCGGTTATAAATCGAGACGACGATCTGGGCGGCTTCGGGATAAGTGGGCTCACCGAATGGACTGGCAAAAGCTTTGTCTTCCTCTGAAAAATAGGCGTCGTGGTCTGGATGAGAGTGATAAAAGGCTTTGAGCTTCTGGCCATCAGCTTCGGCTTGCTTCATAACCGACTCGAGTTCCAGGGGGTCCATCGCGTAGGCAATCGCCGCCGTGCGCGGATAGGTTTGCGGATCGAGGGCATGCAGTTTGTTCTGAATATTCTTGAGCGCGTGCACGCGGTCGGCGCCTCCTTTCGAAAGGACGACACCGCAGCACTCTTCGGGAAAGCACTCCTGCGCATGGCGCGAGATTTCATTCCAAGCGGCTGCACTAAGTTCGACTGTTTCTGGTTGCCCCATGACGCGTGCGGCTGGCTACCTCAAGACTCAACTTACCATGGGTCTACGCCGAATTGCTATGCGAGCGGCGCCAATCGACCGGCCGCTGTCTGCACGGCGAGTTCCGCGACGGAGATCATCGCGGCAAACCAAGAAACCGAACCGAAAAGGATCGACGGCGTGAGCACAAACGGGAATTAGAATCGCGGAGCAGAGGCTTTTTTGAAGCCGTGATAGGTGTCCATCACCGCAGCGGCAAAGTCGTCCGAGAATTCAATTTTATTTTCGATGCGATTTTGCACTTCCGCCGGACCGAGATTGTACGCAACCAAGGCAAGGCCGATGTTTTGAAATCTCTTGCGCAGGTCGTGGAGATAATAAGTTCCCAAGCGGATATTGATTAGCGGATCATCGAGCGATTCCGGCTTAAACGCGGCCGGCCGTAACCCGTGTTCCCGGCGCAACGCATCGGCCAAGTACTTACCGGTATCGGGCATAATTTGCATCATACCGCGCGCGCCCACGGCCGAGACCGCGGTATGCTGAAATTCACTTTCGATTTGAATGACCGCCAAGACCAACAGTGGATCGAGGCCGCGCCTTGAGCTTTCATCCAACACAACCTGTGAAATCCGCCAAGCATCGGCGTCGTTAATATCCGGACGGCGCGATTTGACGATGGAGTAAACTTTGACGAGCTGCTTGGGACGAGCATGTTCAACGACATGATAAACTTCGGCGTTGCGCGATTCCGCCGGTTTTGGGATGGACTGCGAAGAAAAGTCAAATATCGAAAATGCCGGAAGAAACAATGCCGTGACTAGGACGACCTTGGTGCAGGCAGCGCCACAGTTTAAAGTACGAGCGAGCGTTTTTTTAGGACGTTTCTCCATACTTTCACCTGGGGTGAATGATTTTCGAAGCCGACCGCGGGCGCAAACTTCAAAAACTTTAACCTAGCTAACAGACCGATTGTCTCAAGTCAATGCACGAAGCGAAAAAAAATAATAGTCTGAACGCATCGCAAAAAAAGCTGGCGCGGCTGCGGGTATGAACTACAAGCGAGGGAAAATTTGACTTAAATTTGCGCGATGGCAAAAAATTTTGGCAGATGTTTTGAAGATATCGGCCAAAAAACAGAGAGGGGATAACCGCAATTATCCCCTCTCCGCCGACGAGTTCTCCGAAGCGTTGCTATCTTCCCGTGCGCGCCAAGGAGTGCACCCACCCTTGCATGCGGGCCTTGGCGTTTTGTATGTCCTTGTCTGCGAACCATTTTTTCAAGTCGATTTTGTCAACCGGATAAACCGGCCGCATGAAATCGCTCTCATACCCGAAGGGGACGGTGGCATCGATGCCCATGCCGCCTTCGAAGTTGGTGTTTGACGCGGTCCACTCGCGTTCACCGGCGGTCATTCGTTCGGCCGGCATGAAAGTTTGGCCGCGGCCACCCGGCAGCGGATTGATGATATCGGTTTTTGGATTTACCCGGGTCGTGAGGTTCCATATGATATCGTCCATGTCGTAGGGATCGGCATCTTCGCTGACGGCGATGACCAAACGTGAACCCTGTGAAGTCGCCAGTATCGCGGCCATGAAGTTGCGCTGCCAGCCCTCTTCGATGCGGTTGCGCTTTTTCACCTGGATGATCGCTCCGCCCCAATCGGTCATGCAGTACGGAATATTGACGTCCATGATGATGCCGGGCTGCATGCGTTCGCAGAGCTCGAACATTGCCGCCTCGCGGACGGTGGTGTCGATATTGTGATCGTCGAGCGTGTGGACGCCGAGCGGAAAGATGATCGGCTTGCCCTCGCGTTTGCGCGTTGTCACCGCAGTGACGTGGAAGGTCGGCGCCTTGTAGGCTTTGCCCATGTAACCGGCCCACTCCGGATGAAAATGAAAGCGGCCTTGAACGCCGGCCTTTTCCGACTCCGCGGTCTCGAAGCGGCGGTCGCGCGGATTGACGTAACCTTCCAAGATGACTTCGGCGTCGGCGAGCGCATAGGCGTCGACGGTGCGGGCCTTCACCAAGCGCATGGGCGCGCCTTGCACAGCGCCGGCGATACCAACTTCGTCGCATCCCTGCGGCAGAATCACGTAATCAAAGCCGGCGCCGGCGAGTAGCGAGCCCGACGGCGGCAGACCGAAGTTCATCGTGATCGGCACCAATTTATTGTCTTTGTAATATTTGCTTACCACCTGCCACATGTGCGAGCCGGGGGAGATTTGGAACGTTCCGACATTGCCCCAGCGGAAATTCATGCGGTTGTAACCGAGATCGGTCCCGCCGTTGAAGTACTCGCCGGAGATCAAACGATTGCCGGAACCGACGGTCAACTCGGGCTCGATGTTGGTATGGCGGATCGGCACGACATATTCGCTCGCTTCGGCCGGTTTTTCGTAGACTTCTTCTTGAACCGGTGCATCTTTTTGATCGACGACGACCGGCGGGATCGGATGGGTAAGGGCGTAGGCGAGCTTGCGGGTGCGATCGGCGTGATCTTTCCAGCCGAACATCTTATTGATCACGTTCATGTCGCCGAAGAGGTTGGTGATGCAGCGGTGATGGGGTTTGCCTTTGATGTTGTTGAACAGGATCGGGCAGCCCCCATCGAGTTGTTTTTGGATGCCGGTGATCTCGAGGTCAGGATCGACTTCTTTATCCGTGATCAGGATATCCCCTTCCTTCTTCATCCATTCAATCGCGCGCCGTAGGTCTCTAACCTCTTCCGGGGATGCGCCGTCTCGTTTTGCGTTTGCCATTGCTTTCCTCCAAAAATTTCGATCTTTCGCTTATCGGGGCCGCTGGACTCTCGTGTATAAATATAACGCGCTGTCCTGAAAGAAGATGAACTTCTCAGGGGTCGCTCAGATAACAAGTTGGGAGAGAAAAATCTCGGATTCAGGACGCCCGGACGGACTTAATGCTTATACGACATTTTCACCGATGTCAACGAACGGTGTGACCGAACCAGGCGCGCTGGACGCGGTTTCGCTCGGTCTACTAAAGGACGCGGATGACCCTTTACAGTTTGCCAACGGCTTGCTATCACTGCCTGGATTATTTCCGCGGTCGAGGAGACCCTATGACGGATAGTGCCCAAAGTTCGAAACAAGACTGGCTGTTGCTCATCGGTCTTTTTTGTTTCTTTTTCTCCGGCGCGGCGGGTTTGATTTATCAAGTCGTATGGACCCGCATGCTAACCCAAATTTTCGGCAACACGACGTACGCCATCGCGACCGTGCTATCGGCGTTCATGGCGGGCTTGGCCATCGGCAGCTATCTCTTCGGCCAGATCGCTGACCGCGGTAAGAACGATTTCTTATTGTACGGCATCCTCGAGGCCGGCGTCGGCGTTTACGGTTTTCTGGTGCCGTGGATTTTCAGCGTGACGCGGAAAGTCTACGGTCCGATTTTCGGACTGAACGAGTCCTACCCGTTTGTTTTCAATCTGGTGCTTTTCTTTTTGTCGTTTGTCTTGCTGGTCTTCCCGACGCTGTTGATGGGCGCGACGCTGCCGGTGCTCAGCCGATTCTTCGTGCGCAGCTTCGCGCAGTTCGGCCGTCGCGTCGGGGACCTCTATGCCACCAATACACTGGGAGCGGTGATCGGTTGCGCCGCGGCCGGTTTCTTCCTTATTCCCGCTCTAGGCATGCGAGCGACCGTTTTCGTCGCCGCCGGAGCCAACTTGATCATTGCAGCAGTTATTTTGATCGCCGATATCTTTCGCGACAAGACGCCGCCCGTCGTAGCTCCGGAAATCGTCCCGGCAGCGGCGGAGCCGCCGGAAATGCCGGAGCCGCAAAGTGCGGTGAAACTGCGCTGGGTGTTGCTGACTTCATTCGCATTGTCGGGTTTCGCGTCTTTGGTTTACGAAAACGCCTGGACGCGATCGCTGACTCTGGTGATCGGCAGCTCCATCTATTCGTTTTCCACGATGCTGGTGACTTTTCTCATCGGCCTGGCGCTCGGCGGCTTCGTTTACGCGCGTTTTCTCGGCGGGCGCGAGCCGCGCTTTAGCACTTTTGGAATGCTCGAGCTGTGGATCGGGCTGTCCGCTCTGGCGACCATCCCGCTGTTCGAGAAATTGCCGTTGATCTTCGTTCGGCTGTTGCAGGGTTTCGGCGATACTTTTACCGTGTTTCTCTATTTGCAGATCTTTTTATCGGCGCTGGTCATGTTCATTCCCACAGTGTTGCTGGGCATGACATTTCCGTTGGTCGCGCGCCTGTTCACCCAGAGTTTATCCCGGGTGGGCAGCGGCGTCGGCAATTCCTACGCCGCCAACACGGTGGGCGCAGTGCTCGGCGCTTTTGCCGGGGGCTTCATTCTCATTCCGAATCTCGGCGTTCAGAACACAATTATCTTCGCCGTGGTGATGAATCTTCTGATCGGCTCGTGGCTGGTGATCAGCGATGCGAAGCTGTCGGCAGTGCCGCGCTTCGGCCTTGGTCTGGCCGTGCTCGCGCTTGCGGTGATCGTACCGTTCAAAATTCGCCGCTGGGATCCGCAAATTCTCACCAGCGGCGTGACAATCTACGCCGACCGTTACGAGGCGCTGCCGACCGATTCGCTGCGTGTCGAGGAGATGAAGCGCGACGACGTGCTGTATTATCGCGAAGGCTTGACTACCACGGTGAGCGTGCACAGCATACCCGGCAGCGATTATCTCTATTTCAGATCCAACGGGAAGATCGACGGCTCCTACGGCGATGCGCTCAGTCAGCTCATGACCGGTTACATCGCCATGCTGCTCCATCCAACCGCGAAAAATGCAGTCATCATTGGTTTGGGCACCGGCATGTCGGCGAAGGCGCTGGCGACTTTCAGATCGCTCAAGTCGATCGAAGTGATCGAAATCGAACCGGCGATGATCGAAGCGAGCAAGTATTTCAATCGTGCCTGGGTGGAGATGGAGAAGCTGCCGCCCGGCGTGACGTTTCCCGCCGACGGCTCGAAGAGCCGAGTGTGGTATGACACCAAGGAAAAACGCCTCTATTACAAGGGCGTGATGGAATCCGACGCGCGCGCCGAGCTCATGAAGCGCTCCGAGGATGTCGACTACCGCGGCGCCATCGATCGGTTATCGCGCAACGCCCGTCACTCGCGCCATTCGAGCGTGCTCGAAGACCCGCGGGTGCGCGTGATCCCGACCGACGGCAGGAATTATATTTTGGCCACTCCCGAGCTCTACGATGTGATTACCGCCGAGCCGTCCAATCCCTGGATTGCCGGCATCGCCAATCTTTATACCCGGGAATTTTATCAAGTCATCAGGTCCAAGATCAAAGACGATGGGATTTTCGCCCAGTGGTTTCATAACTACTCCATGTCACCGGACGATTTTCGCATGGTGTTTCGCACCTTTGCCGAAACGTTCCCCTACGTCTCGCTGTGGGGCATGAAGGAAAGCGATTTTCTTCTGGTGGGCAGCAAGAAGGAGCAGGTTTTCGATTACGCCGCGGTGAAAAAAATTTTCGACAGCAACAAGACCTTGCAATCCGATTTGGAATACCTCGGCCTTTCCGACGTTTATGCGGTGCAAGGATTATACCGAATGAACCGGGACGGATTCTTGGCCTTCTCCAAGGGCGCGGCAATCAACACCGACGACGGCGCGCAGCTGGAGTTTTCCGCTCCGAAGAATCTCCGCCGAGCCACCACCGAGCTCAACCGCAAGCTCATGGCGCCGTTTCTAGTCGACTCGCCGCCCTGGTTGAAAAACAGGCCGCTGGCAGTGCCGGAGGCGATGCATCACTATTACATGGCGCAAGCCCATCTGGCGAGCCAGCTGCGCGGCCGGGCGCTCAACGAAATCGATGAAGCGCTCCGGATTGAACCGAAGAATCCCAAGTTTCATTTGTTAAAAATGCGCATCTTCCTTGAGCAGGACAAGAGCGTGGAGGGGGTCAAGGAGGCGTTCGCCGCGCTGCAGAGTGGTCCGGAATATATCCCGGATGTTTTAGCCATGAGCGAGGAGTTCTACCTCCCGGAGGCCCAAGCAGTTTACCGTAAGGTCATCGAGATGGGCAATAAGGATGTGTTGCCTTATCTCGGTTTGGGCAATATCGCGCTTCACGGCGGCGATTTGGCGGAGGCTGAGAAATGGTTTATCCAGGCGCGCGCGCTGCAGGCGGAGCACCCCGCAGTGTTGCTCGCATGGGGTCGCTTGACGGCGGCCAAGGCACAACGTCAAACCGATGAAACCAGGGCAAAAGCGGAGTTGCAGGAAGCGCGCGCGTTATTGGAAAAAGCCCGAGCCAAGGGTGAGGACTCGGCCACCCTCCACACCGAGCTCGGCATCGTCTATTACAAGCTCGCCATGTGGGAGAAGGCCGTCAATGAGTACACTGAGGCGCTGCGCATGCGCCGGCGACGTAACGATATCCGTTTCTCGCTGGGACAAGCCTACGCGCAATTGGGCCGGGTGAGGGAGGCGGAGCAAAAGTATCGAGAGATTTTAGCGCTCGCGCCCGATGATGCCGACGCTTTGAAAGCGCTTCAAGACTTGGGCAAGCATTATTAGTTTTGGCTCCCGCAAAAGGCTCTAACCAAAGCCTCTGGCGGGTCGCCGGGGGCTTTTTTCTTTCCGCAGCTGTCTGAGAGTTTGAGGTTCCAGCGACGACGAATTATGCTGGCGTCAATCGACGGTTGCTCAGGAGGTTCCGGTGCTGACGGAAAAAATCGGTGTTATCGGCGCAGGGAAAATCGGCTCCGCCATCGCTCGGGGGGTCACTCATGCGGGGCTGGTCGGCAAAGAAAAGTTTATTACCAGCGACGTGAGCGAAACGTTGCGACGATCCGCTGCCCAAGAGCTGGGCATCCGCGCCACGGCGGATAATATCGAGCTTTGTAACTTTGCTGATATCGTGATTCTCGCGGTCAAGCCTCAAGTCGTCGACACCGTCGCCCGCGAGGTCGCGAAAAAGATCGGCAACAGCAAGCTGTTGGTCTCGGTTGCCGCTGGAGTGCCGCTGGCGCGCATCGAAGCGCAGCTAGAGCCGGGTGCGCGAGTGGTGCGCGTCATGCCGAATATCCCTTGCGTGGTTGGCGCCGGCGCCGCCGGATATGCGGGAGGCGCTCACGCGACGGCCGCGGATTTAGAAAAGGTCGGAGCGATTCTCAACAGTTTCGGTGTCGGCATGGCGGTGGAAGAAAAATATTTGGACGCCGTGACGGGGTTGAGCGGCAGCGGGCCAGCCTATGTGTTCCTGTTCATGGAGGCGCTTGCCGACGGCGGCGTGCAGATGGGACTCACGCGCGAGGTTGCGCTAAAGCTCGCCATGCAGACGGTTTATGGCGCCGCGCGCATGGCGCTGGAAAGCAAAAAGCATCTCGGCGAATTGAAGGATGAGGTGACTTCTCCCGGCGGCACGACTATCGCCGGGATCTACGCGATGGAACAGAAGGGTTTTCGCGGCGCGGTGATGGATGCCGTGGTCAGCGCGACCAAACGGTCCCAGGAACTGGGCAAGGGGAGTTGAGAGACTTGCTTCGGTCGATTCAACGAATGAGCCGCGAACGGAATATCCGCCGTTTTACTCCCGATACGGCGCGGCGGTATTTATCTCATCTCACCGAAGCGTTGTGACGGTTCCAGCCGATGATTTTCCAGCGCTGGCGACTTTTTCCCCCGGCGCAACAGCAAGCTGAATCCCCACTTTACTTTCGTTTCCAATTACCCTGGCTGTCTTGAATCCACCAGCCGGGGCGCGCCTGCTCGATCCAGCTCTTGGCAAAAATTGTCTTGATCTTGGGAATGCTGTCTTTTGAAATATTATTCGCTTTGGCGATTTCCGCGTAGAGCGCTTCGCGATCGCGATTCTCGGCGTCGATTAACTGTTTGGTCTCGGCGCGCTCCTTGAGATTGAGCCCGTCCGTGGTGCGAATCGCCAACAGGCCGTCTCGGCCGATGCCGATGTTGCCGCGGTCCATGAAGGGTTTGATCGCGTCGCTACGCGTTTTGATCGATTCTTTGAGCGCGCGAATCGCCGGATTCGATATGTTGATGTCAGCTTCTTGAGCTTGAGCCTCGCCGACGAAGTCCAGCGAGGTCAGGTGAAACGGCACGTCAAAAACGCGGCTCTGCGGTTTGGGCGGGATTTTTTCCGGCTCGCCCCAGGTTTCCTTGACGATCTGGTCGGCGGCCCGTTCCACCGCCGCCGCCGGAAAATAAATATTTACCGTCACGCAGGCGCTGACGAAAAATACCGCGAAAAAGATGGCTCGCTTCAGCATAAATCCTCCAGTTATTTGATTTCCGGTTTGTCCGATTTGATTCGTTCCAAACGCCGCATCAGCTCGGAAAAGGCAATCTCTTGGGTGTGGCTGACAATATTCACAGTCGGCGGAAGAAAACTTCCGACCACGAGATATTCTTCTTCGCCGCGTGTTTCCACTCCGCGTAATGTCAGCCGGTCGTTGCGCAGAATCGCTTTGAACCCGAGCTTGCTATAGCGAAAGCTGTCAAAAAACCCTGCCAGGCCGCCGTACAGGGCGCCGGCATTTTGCCCGGAGCTCAAAACGGTGATCTTGTTGAGCGCTTCCACGCTGATCCGTTGCTCCGTGCCGCGATCCACCGAATGCAAATCGGCGCGAAACTCTGCCGGTTGGCCGGCGGTGATGACGAGATCTTCGATTGTCCCTTCCAAAACGCCTGAGATGCGGCCAAAGGCAAAAGTTTGCGATAGTTGTTCGAGTTGAATATCCGCCAGCGCCGCGTTGAGCTTGATCGAGGCGAGGGTTGAGAAGGGATTTTCCAATTCAAGTTTGCTCATGCGTACCTGGCCGCCGAAGATCTCCGCCTCGATCTCTCCGTTGGTCTTGAGCGTATTGCCTATCGATTGCACTTCGGGTATCGAACCGGTCAAGGTTCCGCCGAAACGCGGCCACTTTAAAGCTTGGGTTAGCTGCTGAAGTTCCAGTTGCTTGCCTTCGAGGGAGAATGACAGCTGCTTCGGCTCATTGATCACATCGGGCCAAGAGAGATTGGCAACAGAGACCTCACCGCCGAATAGTTTGAAGCGGAGGGGCTCGTGGAAGCGGAGCGCGTTGTTTCTCAGGGAGAGCGTGGTCTTGATCGGTCCCAAAAATTCGCTTCCGAAACGCGCCCCGTCCATGGAAAGCTGGCCGACACGCGGCTCGCCGCCTGAAATATTTTTAGAGCCGGACCAGTGGACTTGGAAGGGGAGGTTTAACGCCAGCGGCCCGATTTGCCAGTTCCACGATTTCACTCGAATCTCCCCCATCTTGAGCGCCAGCTCTCCTTCGGCGGCGAGATCATCCACGCCGCCGCGCAATTCGGTTTTAAAGGTGACGCGGCCGCCGAGGGCGAGCTGATCGAGCAATGGAAATTGGCGGTTGTAAGTTTCGCGGAGAAAAAAATCGAAGAATCCGCCGGGGGACAAATCCGCACTGCGCGCCTGCAGGCGGAGCTGGGGAACCGCGCTGACATGGTCGATGGAACCGCTCATTGCGACGGCGCCGATGTCGATAAGTTTCAAATCGCAGCGCCGGCAATCGAGCCGGTCGGTTTTTGAAAAATAATCGGTATCGAAAACCAGCTCGGGTTTTCGCGCTTTCAAATCGCCGAAAAATTTGCCCCAGAGCAACTCGCCGGCGTCGAGATTTATTTTGCCGGCGACGTTAAGAGAATCGTCGCCGGAACGAGCCGCCACTTCGAAAGCTCCGCCGAGCGACAGGTTTTCGCCGACCTTGGCGCTGTCGGGCGAGTTGAATTTGCCACCCGCGGTTTCGAAACGGCCGTGAATCTTCCATGGTTCGTTGGCTTTAAGATCCGATGACGCGCTTGCCTGCAGGCGGGCGGCCGCCAGCTGCCAGCGATTGTCGCCGCCGTAGTTTAAATTGGCAGCGGCGAACGTCGCCTCTTTGACTTGCAAGCCGGGCGAAGCCCATTCAAACGGCACCGTGAGGTTTGCGCTTGCAACCTTGATGTTATCGCCGCGAATCTGGAGACCTTCGCCGCGCGCGATACCTTTGACCCGGGGAGTATTCCACACTCCGCTAACCTGTGCATCGATTTGCCCCCGTCCAGAGTAGGTCCAGCGATTCAAAGGCGCAGGAAGGAGCGCTTGAAAAATTTCCAGCGGTGCGTCGCGCCAGGCTAGGCTCGCCTTTGAAATTGTCGGTTGGGGGACAAAAACGATTTCCCCCTCGCCCACGCCGCTCCCTATCGGCGAGAGGAGCCGCAGGAGTTTGAATTTCAGGCGTTTTTCCGGAATTGCAAAGCCGCCGGAGAAATTTATACCGGTGGCGCCACTAGGAAGCTTGAGCTCCGCCGGCACAAGCGCTTGCGGCAAGCTTTGTAAAGTCAATTGGCCGGTGAATTCGGCAGCGGTAAATTCACGATCGATCTCAGCACGCCCGGCAAACGCACCGCTGAACTTGGCATTTCCGATGCCAAAATTTTCAAATTTGCTTTCGATGTCGGCCTCGGCGGCCTGCTTGTCAGGCCGATGGAACTTCGTCTTCAACCGCAACATCTCCGGCGCTGCACCGGCGGTTTTTTGAGTGGCGAAAAGGCGCAAAGTTTTCTTCGGACGGATGACAATCTCTGCTTCTAGATCGGAAAGCTGACCGACGAGTCTCAGCGTCATCGTGCCGTCGAGCTGAGGAATGTCGGCGTTAAGGCTCATGCCGGCCTGTTCCCCGAGGTTAAAGTTTTGCGCATCCAGGTTGATGCTCGGCAGTACGTAAATAACACTTTCACCCCTCTTTAAGACGACGGTGCCGCTTCGAACCTTCAAATTGCGCAGCGCGATTTCGCCGGTTGTTTTGTCCGCCGGCTCGCTCATTTCTTTGACGTCAAGCTGGAGCATCGGCTCCTCGAAATTAAGGCGCCGAATGGTTTTTGAAAAAAGATCCAGCGGCGTGATCGTCGCCGTTAACCGGCGGCTTTTCAGTAGAAATTTTCCCGGCTTGGCGATCTCGACACCGTTCGCACGGATGCCCATCGGCGGCAGCAGGCGGAGCGACGCGACGCGCACTTCCGCGCCGCTTCTTTGCGACAGCTCTGTCTGGAGCCATACCCGAACCCTGTCGGACTGCAGAACAAAAAACAATGTGATGTAAGCGCCGGCAATTAAGACGAAAACAAAAAACGCTAGCTTTAGACCGACGCGCGAAAAAACGGTCATAAAAAACGATACACGGTGAAGAAGTCAGGAGCAATCAGCATCAGAACACCCCCAGATCGGCACAGATCTTCCCGGTTGACTTAACGAGATTTGCTGGAATATAGGTGGCGCGTGATTAGGCACGCACTCGTCTTTACTCCTATTCGCAGCCAATTCGAGCGTTGAGCAAGGAAAGGAGATAACGATGGATAACCTAGGTGATCAAATTAATCAGATTGTTGTCGGCTACGTGCCGCACTTGATTGGGGCCCTCGCTATTTTGGTGCTTGGTTGGCTCGTCGCGCGGGCGCTTGCGGCGATTGTTCGCGGCGCGTTGCGCCGCACCCATGTCGATAACAAGCTGGCGCATTGGCTTACGGGCGAAGTCGTGGCGGTTGAGGACGGCGTCTCGCGCGGCGTGTTTTATCTGATCATGGTCTTCGTCCTGGTGGCTTTTTTTCAAGCGTTGGGCTTGACCCTGCCCACCGAGCCGCTCAATCGTCTGCTCAATCAGATCTTCGAGTTTGCGCCCCAACTTCTCGGCGCGGGTCTATTATTATTAGTCGCATGGATTGTCGCGAGCGTCCTGCGTGTTGTTGTTTCGCGGGTTCTCGGCTCGGCGAAGGTCGATCAGCGCTTGGCGCGAGAAGCGGGTCTAGAGGAGGAGAAATCCGCGTCGCTGACCAAAACTCTTGCCGACACGGTTTATTGGCTCATATTATTGTTCTTCCTTCCCGCAGTGTTAAACGCTTTATCTTTGCAAGGTCTACTCGCTCCCGTGCAAGGCATGATCAACAAGGTGTTGGATTTCCTGCCGAACGTATTTACCGCAGGGTTGATTCTCGCGATCGGTTGGCTGGTGGCTCGGGTGGTGCAGCGCGTGGTCAGTAATCTCCTTGCCGCCATGGGCGCGGACCAATTCAGCGAACGGGTAGGATTATCGAGAGTTTTCGGCCAGCAACGGCTGTCTGCCGTGATTGGACTTATTCTCTATGTCTTGATTCTCATTCCTGTGTTGATCAGCGCGCTTCAGTCGCTTGCGCTTGAGGCGATTACCCGTCCTGCAAGCAACATGTTGAATAGCATTCTGAGCGCAGTGCCGGCTATTTTCGCCGCTATCCTGATTATTGGTGTCGCCTATGCGGTAGCGCGCGTGGTCGCGGGGTTGGTGACCAATCTTTTGACGGGCTTGGGCTTCAACGCAGTATTGGCAAAGTTGGGTGTGGGAGGAGAACCCTCAGCCGAAGAACGAACGCCCGCGGAGATCGTCGGCTATCTGGTCCTCGTCGGCATCTTATTATTCGCTGCCATCGAGGCGGTCCGCGAGCTAGGGTTCACTGTGCTCGCCGATTTGATTGCGCGCTTTACGGTGTTTGCCGGCCAGCTTGTGCTCGGCCTGATCATTTTTGGCATCGGTCTCTTTCTTGCCAATCTCGCGTCGAGCACAGTTCGGACCAGCGGTGCGGCGCAAGCTGGACTGCTGGCTCTGGCGGCGCGCGTTTCCATCATCGTACTTGCCGGTGCCATGGCGCTCAGACAGATGGGGTTGGCGGATGACATCATCAACCTCGCCTTCGGGTTGCTGCTCGGCTGCATCGCGGTAGCCGTCGCACTGGCCTTTGGGTTGGGCGCGCGGGAAATTGCGGCGCGCGAATTGGGAGAATGGATACAATCCATCAAGTCCGGGAAATAAAAGCCTCAAAATAGAATCGAAAGGAGAACCGATGTTTAAAGAGTTTAAAGAGTTTGCGATGAAAGGTCCGGTCGTCGATCTGGCCGTCGGTGTCATCATTGGAGCGGCGTTCGGTAAGATTATCTCGTCTCTTGTCGATGACATCATCATGCCGCCGATCGGCCGCATGCTCGGCAACGTTGATTTTGCCAACCTCTTTCTCAATCTTTCGGACAAGGATTATCCCAGCGTGGCTGCGGCCAAAGCAGCCGGGGCGGCGACGATCAATTACGGGATTTTTTTCAATACGATACTTAATTTTTTGATCATCGCGTTTGTGCTCTTTTTGATCATCCAACGGATGAACGCATTGAAAAAACCAGCGCCGGCGGCCGCCCCGACGACTAAGGACTGTCCACATTGCTTGTCTGCGGTTCCGCTCAAGGCTACGAAATGTGCGCACTGCACATCGGATCTTAAATAGGGTATGTTCGATTCTTAAACCTGCAGTGCGGAAAGAGCGCGTTGGACATGGGGACGGGATTTCGACGTTATTTAGGATGTTTGTTGTTTGCGGCCGCGGCGTTGTTGGTGAGTCATGAAGCTTTGAGCGGCGGTACCGGTAAACCGGCGCAGCAGCAAATCGCCGCCTTGGCATTGCCTTTTGGGGCGCGCGCCGACTGGCAGCAATGGGATTCATTTCTTACCAACGTAGTGAAAAAGTTGGGAGAAAATTTCCAGCCCGATCAGCGCGACCAATTAACGGAAGTTTTTCTCGACGCGCGCTATCAACTGGTTCAAGCACTACGCTCCGGAGCCTCCGATCCGGTACCGCAATTGTTTACCGACACCTGGGGCCGAATCTCTCCGATCCTCAAACAGGCGATTCCCGGAGCGACACAGCAGACAGCAAGCCAATATACGAGTTTCATTCGAGCGATGGACGCGGCGAGTTCCTTCAGCGGTATCGGCCAACGTCTCGGGATTTTTCGCATTACGCCAGACGCATTGAGCGGGGCGGCAAAGCTGCTCGGCGCGGGAGGCGCCGACCCCTTGGCATACTTGATCGACGTCGATACGGATTTGCGAGGCTTGCTTGGTTTCACAAACGCTCTACCTTCTTTTAGCCCTTCGCCTCTGCTGGAACAGGGAAGACTTGAGGAGCTTCGGCAGAGGACTTTTGCTGCCGTCGGCTCCTTATTGCGTCGCTCCGCCTACGCTGGGGAAGCCGATTCGGATCATTTGAATCGATGGCTTCCCGAGAGCCAGGAGCTTCAAGAGTACCTCGTCGAGGTTCGCGATCTTCTGACGGCGACCAGCGACAGAGTTTTGGCGAAGTCCACCCTCCCGCCGGAGCAATGGCAGCTCTATCGGCAGATTGTTTTTGCGACGGGATGGCAGGAAAGCTGCTGGCGACAATTCATTAAGAAGGGGAAAAACTTGGCGCCCCTCGCCTCGAGCACCGGCGACGTCGGTCTCATGCAGGTCAATCGCATCGTCTGGCGCAATGTTTATGATGTCAAAGGCCTAAACGGAGACATCAGCTATAACGGCAATGCCGGTGCGGAAATTCTGCATTACTACCTCACTCGTTACGCGATTCGGAAGCGGGAGGACAAGCAGCCGGGAGGTCATTTGGCGCGGGCAACCTATTCGGCTTATAACGCCGGTCCGGGCGGGCTCGCTCGTTATCGCGGCGTGCGCCAAACTCCGACTTGGAAAAAAGTTGACGAAGCCTTTTGGACAAAATTTCAAGCCGTGAGTTCCGGTCAAGAGCTTGCCGTCAAAAGCTGCTACGGCCCATAAACGCCATCGCCTGCAGGCCGCCGACGGCTGGCGAAACGAATTTCACTTGCCTCGATAGTAGGAGCGCGCCTCGGGCAGCCAGGCTTTGATCTGGGCAATCCGAGTTTCGTCGCTGGGGTGAGTGGAAAGAAACTCGGGCGGCTTGTCGCCGCCGATTTTAGACATCCGCTCCCAAAAGGCCACCGCCGTCGCCGGATCATACCCCGCCTTCGCCATCAACGTTAGTCCAATTCGATCTGCTTCAGATTCTTGAGCGCGTCCCCACGGAAGAAGAACACCGACACTTGCGCCTAAGCCGTACAATTTAAGAAAATCATCGTGCAGGCCGGGGCTCACTTTACCAACGCCGAGCGCAAGAATTTGGCCGATCGCCTGGGCGCCCATTTCCTGGCTCATGCGCTCCGCGCCGTGGCGCGCCAGAGCATGCGCAACTTCGTGGCCCATGATAACCGCGACGCCACTGTCGTCTTTGGCCACCGGCATGATGCCTTCCCAAAAGGCGACCTTTCCGCCGGGAAGCGCGAAGGCATTTATCTCCTTGCCTTGAATGACGTTAAACTCCCATTTGTATTCCGGCTTATTGGCAGCGGCGGCGATGCGTTGCCCGACGCGGCGCAATTGAGCCTGCCATTCGCTGCGTGTCGACAAGCGGCTCTTTTTTAGCGTTTCCTGGTAGGCCTCATCGCCGAGTTGCTGCTCTTGAGATTCCGACACGACGATAAACTGCGAGCGGCCGGTTTGTTGCACCGTTTGGCAAGCAAACACGAGCAGAAACAAAACCATTCCGGAAAAGTATTTTTTAGACATCGTGAGGACCTCCGGCGCATAGTATTAGTCCGATCGCCGAACCACACTATTTAAAATGCCAGAGTCGTGCTCGATGCGAAAGGGATTCTACAACGGGACAAACAGCGCCTTTGTTACCCCTTGCGAAAACGAGCTGACTCTCCGACTTTTTTTTCTTAACGCCATATCGGCATATGTTACTGTATCACTCCCTCGGCCTAAGGTCGTAGAGTTGGACTGCGTGGTACCATGCTGAGCCTTGCGTTTTTATGAGAAATTAGGGCGAAACAGCCTTGGCCAATAGGTATAAGCGCATTAAAATTCTAGGTAAAACGACCCAACAAACGGAAAATTGGAAATTTGAAGGACTGTCAAAAAACCGCTTGACAGGGAACCGGTCATGTACTACTTTGAGCGAAAATTTTAACAGCAATCTTCACATGGGAGGCAGAGATGAACAAGAATAAACATCTAGCGCTCGCGGCGTTGGGGTTTTTTCTGACGGGCTGTACGGGGATGACTAAGAATCAAGCTGCGCTGGTTGGAGCGTCGGTTTGCGGTGCAATGGGCGGAGCGGGCGGCGCTGCCGTAGCTCATCAAGGAGTGAACGGCAAGCATCGTAACGAAGCCGCCGGAGCCGCGATCGGTGCCGTCACTGGGGCATTGCTCTGCGGTGGGTTGGCCTACTTGATTGCGCAAGAGCCTAAACCAGCTCCGCCACCGCCGCCACCTCCTCCTCCACCTCCACCTCCAGCGCCAAAACCGAAACCGGCTCCGCCGCCACCTCCTCCGCCGCCGGCGCCAAAACCGAAACCGGCTCCGAAGGTTGAACGTACGATTATCCTCGACGACGTCCTTTTCGACTTCGACAAGAGCAACATCAAGCCGGAGGCGGCAGCCATATTGGATCGCTTGGTTGCTTTCATGAACGAGAATAAGGCTTCTAAAGTCAACCTATCCGGTCATACCGACAACATTGGCACCGAAGCCTACAACCAAGCCCTGTCGGAACGACGCGTCAATTCGGTCAAATCGTACATCGTTAAAAAGGGTGTTGACGCGAGCCGCGTATCGGGCCAGGGCTTTGGCGAAAGCAAACCGATCGCGGATAACAAGACGCGCGAAGGTCGGGCGAAAAACCGCCGGGTCGAAATTAAAGTTAATTAGCAAAAAGTAGTTGGGAGAGCTATCAATGCGGGTGCCAGGAAGAATCCAAATTTTCCTCTTGGCATCCGCATTGCTATTTCCAGCCATTACGACAGCTCAAAATCTCAGCTTCAAGGAAATCGACGCGCGAGTTGCCCAATATCGAAAGTGGCTGGACAAAGCCGGGGTGAACGGGTCCCACTATTGGGTTAGGCTGGACAGCACCAAACGCCCGCACCGGCTCTATGTCGGGGAAGGTTTCATGCACGCGAACGCCGCACAGCAAGAAGAATTCATAGACACTTTCTCTCATTTTCTCGCCGGTCATCCTGACAAATACATGCTGATCGATATCTTCGACGCCAAAACCGGAAAAGCCATCGGCGAATATGGTTTTGGCGGGTTCCGTCTTTACTAATTTTTGTCCTGTTCTCAATCCATCAAATACAGTTCCCGCTCGGTTATTTTAGGGTCATTCCTGCCATAGTCTTCTTCGCCCGGTTTCGTGTTGACCTGAAACGTCTTGGTTCGAGGTCCTAGTGATAGATCGAACCAAACAATGGACAACTAGAAAATCTCAAAGTTCGACGGCGGCGTGATTGAACGCTCGTTGTCGGCGCCCTTCGGGCTGTACGACTGAGTCGATTGAAATTTCCCTTTGTCGATGAGTACATTTTTCGGTATGGCATCTTTGTCGCAGCGGCGCGCCGACGCGCGCGAAATTTTTTTTGCCGGATTGCAATCCGTCGACCCGCTTCAGGCGGTCCTGAGCCATCTTGAGCTGCGAAAGAATCTTCTGCGGGTTGGGGGGCGGATTTATAATTTGTCGAAGATCCGCAACCTGTATGTAGTTGGCGCCGGCAAAGCCGCGGCGCGTATGGGCCTGGCCGTGGAGCGATTACTCGGGGATCGAATTGCCTCCGGAATCGTCGTCGTCAAGTATGGGTACCGCCTACCATTGCAGAAAATAGCTCTCATCGAAGCCGCACATCCGATTCCAGATCAGGCGGGGCTCGACGCAGCACGCCGAGTGGCCGAGCTCGCGCGGCGGTGCGGTGAGAACGATCTGCTTATTGTGCTGATATCCGGTGGAGGGTCCGCGCTGCTCGCCTATCCGGTCGACGGCGTGTCGCTCGAGGATGAGCAACGGACGACGGATCTGCTCCTCAAGAGCGGCGCGCCGATCCAAGATATTAACGCGTTACGCAAACATATTTCGCAGTTGAAAGGAGGACGGTTGGCTGCGCTCGCCGCTCCGGCGCAGGTCGTCGCGCTGATTCTTTCCGACGTAGTCGGAGATTCGCTGGAAGTAGTCGCGTCAGGTCCAACGGTCCCCGACAGCACCACCTTCAACGAATGCTTGAAGATTATTCAGCGCTATGATTTGGGTTGGCGCATTCCTGCGGCCATCATTGACTGCCTCGAATCCGGCGCAAGGGGCGAACTTGCCGAGACGCCGAAAGTGTCCGACACGATCTTTAAAAATGTGCAAAACCTGATCATCGGCAATAATCACTTGGCGTTGATGGCAGCACAGCGGCGGGCGCACGCACTTGGATATCGCACCGAAATTTTATCACACGCCGTCACCGGGGAGAGTCGAGCGGTGGCGCGTTCCCATGCGGCTCTGGCGAAGGAGCTCTTGCACAAGAACAAGTCTGCATTCCGACCGGTTTGTTTCATCTCCGGCGGCGAAACCACTGTAACCGTGTGCGGCGAGGGGCGGGGCGGTCGCAACCAAGAGTTTGCCCTGGCGGCGGCGATCGAGATCGACGGCCTGGCGAACGTTGTCATCCTTAGCGGCGGCACCGACGGCACCGATGGCCTAACCGATGCTGCAGGCGGGATTGTTGACGGTTCGACGCTCGCGCGCGGCAGAGCCAGGAGTTTCGACGCGGCGCTGTTTTTGGAGCAGAATGATTCCTACCATTTTCTCCAAGCTACCGAAGATTTAGTCGTCACCGGTCCGACATTCACGAACGTGATGGATCTACAGATTATGCTCATCGGGTAGCCGCCGAAAATCTCTCCGATCCGGACATTGGAGCTGGTTGATCTGGCGAGGCCAGGAACGGTGACATACTATGTCTGACCGAAGGGCTCGGTGCTCGCCGTCTGCGTGATGGGTTTAAGATCGATTCGCTGCAGCATCGTGATGAGCTGTTACAATGCTCTGAGAAAATCGAGAGTCCTCGGTGATGCCAACGCTTTTTAAGCAAGCGCCGAGTTTTTATTGGAATAGGGTTGATTTGATTTTTATCCATGATTAGAGTGCCAATTTTTAAAGAAGGAGAAGCAGGATATCAATCTGATGGCTCGGTGGGGATGTAAGCAATGATAGATGTCAGTCTCAAAGGAGTTCGTTGCCGCGCCGCCGGTGAAATTCTCGACATCGACGGCACCATCGGCGCAGCGACCGAAGGAACGATTGTCTATGAGCTTGAAGGAGAAGGCGGCCAGTTGGTCAACGTCTGCTGGGACGATGGCACGCGGTCCTTAGTTTCTTCAGAGGAAATCGTCATTACCGACGGGGTCACATGGAATTAATTTTATCTCGGGTCTCTCTTTAGTACCGTATCTCCGCACGGCCTCAAAACATCCGTGGCGGGTTTCTTGTTTCGTCCACGCCTACTTTGCGGGGTGCGCGCAACG
>JBLMXG010000159.1:0-3891 GCA_050257635.1 Chloroflexota bacterium | reverse complement strand
TGTCTCCTTGAGTTCTTGCTCGTGGCAACCCCGTGAAAGAGGAGGTATGAAACCATGACACACCCGTTTCTGGTGATCGTAGGCATACTCACGATGGCATTGTTCCTCGTCGCTCTTCCGGTCGGCTTCGCCACTTTTTACCGTTATCGCAAGGGGAGAATTATTACTTGCCCAGAAACGCGTGGTCTGGCAGAGGTTCAGCTCGATGCGCGCCGCGCAGCCTTGACCACGGTTTTCGGCAAGCCGTTGCTCGCGGTCAAGAACTGCTCGCTGTGGCCGAAGAAAAAAGGCTGCGACGAAGCTTGCGTAAAAGACAACTGGCCGAGACCTTGATCAAGAAACCCAGCAGAGACCTTGACGGAACCGGGCGATCGGTTGTCCAGTTTGAAAGGTAAACCGTCAGCGTGTCAACGTATATGAGGCCATTGGGCCTCAAGGGCTATCGATTCGCTCTTCCCAAAAAAGCTGACTGGGGTTGTGCTAAAATCCGATACGCTGCGAGCTTCACGCGATCGTTGACTAAAAACCACCCCAGCGCATAACCCCACACCGCCAGTGCCCAGCCCCAGCCGATCGCCGGCATGAACAACCCATACACTGCGATCAACGTAGCGACGATCTGGGTTCCAAGCACTGCCGCAAGTAAAACCCAGGCTGGCCGCGAAGACCAAAATGGACCGCGGGCACGGGTTACAAATATGGTTAGATGCCCCGCCACGGAGAGCTTCAGGTACATCAGCGTTTGAATGGTCTCCCGGTCGAGATAAAAAACCCGCTCGCCCAGATAAAACAAACCGAACGAGGCAACCACACCGGCGATGCCCAGTACCGTAGCAATCCCCAGCACGACCGGCATGTTCCAGGCTTCGGGCTCTTCGGAGTAGCGCACCTCATCGAAGGCGATGGATAGAATGGCGCCGTCGTTGAGCAGCGCCAGCAGGACGATCATGACGGCGGTAACAGGGTAGAAGTTAAACACCAAAATCGATAGCGTCATGAACAACAACACGCGAATCGTTTCAGTGATGCGATAGATCGCATAGCTGTTCATGCGCCGGAAGATTTTGCGGCTTTCCTTGATCGCGTCGATAATCACCGAAAGGCCGGGCGTCAGCAGGACAATATCCGCGGCCGCCCGGGCCGCGTCCGTCGCGCCGGAAACGGCGATACCAGCGTCTGCTTTTTTCAAGGCCGGCGCGTCGTTGACCCCGTCGCCGGTCATGCCCACGATATGGTTATGTTGCTGCAGGACGTCGACGATGTGGAATTTGTGCTCGGGAAAGACCTGGGCAAAACCGTCCGCATTCTCGATGGATTCTGCGAGCTGCCCGCCCTCGTGATGACGCGTATCGCCAAAGCCGCTGGCATCGAGCAGGTTGGTGCCGAGCCCCAACTGCCCGGCGATTTCTTTGCCGATGGCCAATTGATCACCCGTGACCATCTTGACATTCACGCCCATCTGCCGCGCCGTGGCGATGGTCGCTTTGGAATCATCGCGCGGCGGATCGAAGAGCGGCAAGATTCCGAGAAATTGCCATTGTCCCTGCGCATCGGTGCGCGCCACTCCCAACGATCGAAAGCCGCGCGCCGCAAAGTCCTCGATCGCTTTTTCCGCTAAAGCGTTCGACTCCGCGTTGTGCGCCGCCAGCGCTTGAATCACCTGGGGCGCGCCCTTTGTGACCTTGAGCTTCTTGCCGTCTGAGGTTTCGACCGTCGCTTCGGTGCGCTTATGAACAGGATCAAACGGTTGAAAGTGGGTGACTCGATAACTTTGTAAAGCCCGACTATCCTTCACGCCGCCGAGAACCGCCAGGTCGATGGTGTCCTGACTTTCCGCTCGGGATGCTAGCGCGCCGGCCAAGACAATCTCTTCGATGGTAACTCCCGGTAAAATGAAAGGCTCGCCCAGCGTAAGCTTGTTTTGCGTCAGCGTGCCGGTCTTATCCGAGCACAGGACATCCATGCCGGCGAGTTCCTCGATGGACGCCAGCCGGCTGACAATTGCTTCCTTTGCGGCCAGGAGTCGGGCGCCGACGGCCATCGTCACCGACAGCACCGTCGGCATCGCCACGGGAATCGCGGCCACCGTCAGCACCAAGGCGAACTGCAAGGTGGTCGCCATGCGATCGCCGCGAAACAGCGCGACGGCAAGGATTAAAACCACCAGCGCCACGGCCAAGACAATCAAATAGTCGCCGATCTTTAAAACCGCTCGTTGGAAATGGCTGACCGTATGCGCTTCTTCCACCAGCTGCGCGGTCTTGCCAAAGTAAGTATTCTGACCCGTGCCGTAGACTAGCGCATCAATTTCGCCCTGGCGAATAATCGATCCCGAATAGACCGTCTCGCCGGTCCTTCGGCTGACGGGGAGAGACTCGCCAGTCAACGCGGACTGATCCACCTCCACAGGGTCGCCCTCCAACAAGCACGCATCCGCCGGCACGATGTCGCCGAGCCGCACGTGAACGAGATCCCCGGGCACCAGCTCGCGAGCAGGGATCGTCGTCCATTTGCCATCGCGCTTCACCCGCGCGTGCAATGCCAGCTTCGCCTTTAATGCAGCGATGGCGTTGCCCGCTTGAAATTCCTCCCAGAAACCGACCCCCGCATTGGCAAGAAGCAGCGTGAGGATGATGTAGAAATCCGCCCAGTGGCGCACGAGCGCCGAGAGAATTACCGCGGCTTCGATCATCCAGGGAATCGGTCCCCAGAAATAAGTGAGAAATTTTAGGAAGGGATAGGTCTGTTTCTCGGCGATCTCGTTCGCACCGTATCGTTGCAGCCGAGTTTGAGCTTCCGTCGAGTTCAGCCCAGATCCACTGGCACGGAACATTTTAAGTAATTCAGCGAGTGACGCTTTCTTCGCTGCATCGGCGGTCACTGGACCGACGTCCATTTTTTTATCCCCCAAATCTACAACTCGAACGCCTGGTTAAACTCCAGCATCTCGACCGCCGGGCTGTGGAGGAACGCTGCAAGGGCAGCGGTTCACGGCGCTGACAGCGGTGGGGTGGTGTGGGTACTCTTGCCTTGATCCAATGCTCAGCCATATCGTCCTTCCGATGGTCTTCTTCTTCGCTTTGTGACTCCGGTGGTTTGATTAGAGTTCGACTTTTTTCTTCCACGTCCAATCGCGGATTTCCGGCAGTCCTTGGCGTACTTGATGAACGAGCCCGGGATAGCTATGGAAACGAGAGATGATCGATATGTCATCAATCCCCTTCCCAACCCGGTGTTTGTCTTCGATCCGTTACCGCTGCCACAGGATACACGCCTGTTCCAATGGCACCTGGGCGGCGGGATGAAACGGCACGATCCGCGGCGTGTAATCCGTCGCCGGCCGCTCTGCCGGCACGCGAGCGCTGTAGCTGAAACCCCGCGCCCCGACAAGACGCTCGCCGCGCGTCATTGTCCGACGGATCGGTTCGCGCCCGTTTGGCGACTCGGCGAAGAGCTCTACCTGAACGGCATCGAAATCGAGGTCGCCCAGATAGACCTGAACGTGAAACAGATGCCCTCCTTCGTCGGTCTCGACTCTCACTTCACCAAAGCGGAGCTTGGGCCAGTGCCGCTCCACGGCGGTTCGCCAGTCTGCGAGTTCCACGCCCAAAACGCCCCCATCGGCGCCGCGCCTCCGATAGTCTTCGGCGGCGGGAAGGTAGTGCTTCTCCGTATACTCACGCACGGTTCGGTTCGCGGAAAAAAACGGCGTCAACCGCGCCATGCTCTCGCGCATTCGAGCGACCCAGGCCGTCGGTATGCCGTGGCCGTTACGCGTATAAAATTCGGGGACGACTTCCTGCTCCAAAAGGGTATACAGTGCGTCGGACTCGGCCGCATCCCAGAGCGGATCGTCGCCATGCTCTTGACCGTCACCGACGGCCCAGCCGA
>JBLMXG010000158.1:0-21086 GCA_050257635.1 Chloroflexota bacterium | reverse complement strand
ATATGGCTTTGGTACGGTGCGTCACAGAAATGGGCATGGGCGTGGATGTTCACGGATTGGATTACACCGCTGCCGCGAAGCGGGCGGTATTCGATGCGATCCATCACAGCAGCCTGGGATTTCCGAAACTAGTGGGCAAGACCGCCGACGATATGCGCGTGGAAGTTACCATCGGCGTGCCCAAGCCCGAGGCCGTAGACAAGAAGGCCGTGTTGGAAACGCTGCCGCACGGCGGCGGGCACATCAACGTGGTCCACGGCGGCTTGCAGGTGCTCAATGAAAAAGGCGACGACGGCTGGCTGATCGCCAACGCCATCCTCGTCGTCAGCATCGACGACGAGAAATAATAGATTCGGCCGAGTTCGAATCTGCAAATAGGCCAGCATACACTCGGCCAGCGCGCAGCCTAAGCAGTCGAGCATGCCGCGCTTACCTTCTTCGAAAGGCTGAAGGCAAAGGCTGAAGGGGTCAAATCCGCTTTTAGCTATTAAGTGGAGCGTGAGGACGTCAAATTGGAACCTATTCTCTACGTTGGACTCCTCAAGCCAGGCAAATCTTCAAGCTATAAAACACTTTTTTTCGCCCTCTTTGTGCGCCCGGTCGAGCATTTGCCAGAAATCTTTTCGTTTCGAGAGCAGCAATCCTTCCATATCGGTCTCGTTCGTCACGGGAAACAACACCGCACAAGGCTAGCCATTTTTCGTGATTACCACCAACCGCTTTGAAGGCATTCTCTTCACGATCTTGCTTAGATTGGTTTGACGTCGCGGAGACTTTCAATTTTCACAACTTAAGCCCTTTTCCGCCTATCAAAAGGAGATTGCCATGCTTTTGCGCGATCAGTTCAATTGTGACCAACTCGCCACGGATCCGCTTCCGGTCGATTCATCCCGCTTTGAGTTCCTGTTCCAATCGTTCGGCGAGCCATATCCGGGCGAGCGTCGTCGCGTCCGTTGTGCGCTGGCGCGCAAGTTTGCTTAGCACGGCCTTCATGGCGGGCGGAAGGCGCATATTGAGTTGGGCGGTATTATCCTGGAAAATCGCTTCTCGAATAACCTCGTCTAGATCGCTGTGATCCTCGACGATTTCAGATACGCCAGTTTCCAACCGATCGAATACATCATGGGATTTTGTCCAGCGAACAATTTCTTCATCTGTCGATTTGCTGGTCAGGCGGGGAGCTTTTCGTTTTGGCCTTTTCATCTTCGGTACCTCCGATAACGCCGTTTTTGAGCATCAGTCATGCCGTTCATATAAAAAACTCTCAACCGGTGGTCGGGTAAGACACGATATACGATATGGAGATATGAACCACTTAGATTTCTTCCGAGCAATTCATAAACTTCGTCGAGCCCACGTTGGCTCCGAATCTTCAAATAATCCGCAGCTAGCAGTTCATAGAAGTCTTGTTTGGTGTAGCCATGTCGAAACGCGGAGCTGGCGAAGACGACCTCCATTGAGGCCATATTCTAGCAATTGCTATACGTGACCTCAAACGTCACTGGCCATCAGTCGCCCTATTCCGCCTCCAACGCTGACTCGACTGAGTTACATTGGTAGACGGAATAAGTGCCAACGAGGCGGATAAGCTGAGGTTCCCGGGGATTCGATTTGTCCGATTTGTCGAATGTGAAGAATCGCTACCCTCGACCACTCGCTCGAAAACAGATCAATGTGTCATTGCAAAAGCTCGATCCTCAGCATGCTCATGCGCTCTCGGCCGCTCGCTTAAATAGATAGTCCCGCAGCGCCGGGTCGTCCGTGAGGCTCGCGGCGCGAGTGAATGCTTCCCGTGTTTCATTTTGCCGATTGAGCAATTCCAGCAGATGGCCGCGTGCGGCCCAGTAGGGCTGGTAAGTGGCAACCCGACTGGCGGGAATTTCTTCGAGCGCCGCAAGTCCGGCGGCGGGGTTAACCGCCTGCGCGATTGCAACCGCTCGACCGACGAGAGCACCGATGCCGGGTGCGATTTGCACGAGGCCTTCGTAGAGCAACGCGATCTCCGGCCAGTTGATCATTCCACTGACAGCCCTGTTGGCATGAATGGATTGAATCGCCGCTTCCAATTGGTAGCGTCCCATGCGCTTGAACGCGGCAGCCGAGCGCAGATGATTTTCCGCTTCGTCGATCATCGGCCGTGACCAGAGCGTGGTGTCCTGCCGGTCAAGCGGCACAAACTCGCCGCCGCTCGTGTAGCGCGCCGCCCGTCGGGCTTCGCAATGAAGCATGAGCGCAAGCAAACCCTGAGCTTCGGGTTCGCTCGGTAGCAACTGAACCAACGTCCGCCCGATCGCGATGGCGTCTCCCGCGAGCGCATGATGAGTTGAACCGACTTCGGTCAGGCTCTCCCATCCGGTCGTGTAGGCCGAGTAGATGGCGTCGAGGACAAACGAAACTCTTGCTTCCCACTCCGGCGGGTCCGGCACACGGAAAGGAATGGCGGCGTCCCGGATCTTGTTCTTTGCGCGCACCAGACGCTGGCTCATCGCTGCCGGCGAAACCAGAAACGCGGATGCAATCCGCGCGGCGTCAACGCCGAGAACCGTTTGCAGCATCAGCGGCGTGCGCGCCGCAGGATCGATCGACGGATGGGCGCAGACGAATAGCAGCTTCAACCGTTCGTCGGGAAAATGTTCATGGGTTGCCGCCACCTCCTGCGCCTCCTCTGCGACTTGCAGTAGAAACTTTTCGGAATGTTGCCGAACTTGATGACGGCGCGCACCGTCAATCATCCGGTTGCGGGCGACGCGCAGCAGCCAGGCTTCGGGCTTTTGCGGGATGCCATCGATCAACCAGCGCTCTAACGCCGCAGCGAATGCGTCGCTCAGTGCGTCCTCCGCATCGGCCACATCACCGGCGCGTGACGCCAGATAGGCGATGAGCCGGCCATAGGAGTCGCGCGCAACGGCTTCGACGGCAGCATGCGCCGAGGATTTACTCATTGGGACGCTTTGCTGGCTGCGCCCGGAAAATAAAACCCCATTAACGGACGAATCTCGATCGTCGAATAACCGGCCGCGGGATGGCGCGCGGCCCACTCCAGTGCGGCATCCAGATTGGGCACATCGATGATGCCGAATCCGCCAAGAAATTCTTTCGTCTCGGCATAGGGGCCGTCATGGACCTGCCGTTTCCCGCCGCGCAGCGATACCGTCGTCGCCGTCTGCGGCGAGCCGAGCCCCGCGCCGCCGACCAAGATCCCCGCCGCTTGAAGTGCCTCACCATAAGCTCTTCCAGCCGCAATCACGGCGTCATCGCGGCGATCGAAGGTTTCCTGCGATTGATAGACCAGCATTGCATATTTCATAACGCTTTCCTTCCTTTTGGTTTTTCATTGAGCCGGCGGAATGCGCCGATGACTTCATCATTATGACGCAGCGGGCGCGCGCATTTCGACATCCGAGCAAAGTTTTTCGCGTTCGTCCAAACGGCCGCGGGCATGGCAACCACGCACCCATTGAAGCGTGGTTTCAGCGACGCGGCGGCCAAGATGCTCGGCGGTTCTGAGATCGCCTTCCGGCGGCGCAAGGTCGGGGCCTTGATCGGTGTTCGACTGCGCGCCGGCCCCCAACCAGAAGCCGAGTCGATTCAGATCATGCTCCGATCCCCTGGTCGAATGGTTTCCGGGCGGCAGGCCGAGATTGACCCAGTGCATGCCGTGTTGAGCGGCGAAGAGCGCGATCTCGATCAAGGTCGCCAATTTGTCGCCGGAACGAGATCCCGAGTTGGTGAAGCCGGCGGCAATTTTATTCTTCCACCCAAGGCCCTTGATCATGACTGCATGGGAAGACACCTCCTGGAATGCTTTGAATGCCGCCGAGACACCGCCTGTGTACGTCGGCGCGCCGAAGATGATGGCTTCGGCGGAGGCGAGATCGCTCCAGCGCATTTGCGCTTCCTCGATGCTCAGAAGCAGGGCTTCGGCGCCTTCAACCTGCTCCACGCCTCTTTTCACCGCTTCGGCCTGTCTCCGAGTGTGGCCGTAGCCGCTGTGGTAAACGATCGCGATTAATACGCTTTTCATAAATGCTTGGGCCGTCCTTTCGCTCTTTTGTTCGCGCCGGGACAAATCCACCGGCCGCACATACATGACGCGCTGTAAGCGCGAATTTCGACAATTACCGAATAGAACAGGTTCAAAACGTTCAACCGCTTCAAATAACGAAGCCCGTTCCAGACGTTTCAGTGGTTCCAGTAGTTCCAATGATGTCGAGCACAAGGATTGATTCGACGAGATCCAAAGACAAGGCAGTTCTAAAACGTTCAAAAAGGCTGGCTTGAGCTAGATGAAGGTTTCAAACGCTGCGTCGGCGGGGAAGGAGGAAGAAACGCTTCCGTCGAGCGTTCCGTCCACATTGACAGCTCGCTGGTCCGGAGATATAGCTCTCGTCAGAGAAAAAGTTTTCTAGATTTTCAATACAGATTTTGAATGGCGTACCCGACGCCTGCCGCAGACAACGCGCGGGCGAATTCGAAACTTACCCGCCGTAATAGGAGACGATGTCATGAATGACGTGCAAAGAATCAAACCGGAAGACAAATTCGTCACGGTCGACGGACTGAAGCTTCGCTACATCGAAGCAGGATCAGGGCCGTCGGTGCTATTTCTTCACGGCGCGTCGCTCGGCAGCTCGGCGGACGTGTTCCTGCGCAATCTCAGCCCCATTGCCAACGCCGGATTCCATGCGGTGGCCTTCGACTATCCGGGCTTCGGCCTCTCCGACGTGCCGGCCAAGCAAAGCACGGCGCAGCAACGTAATTCCATCCCTAAATTCATCGATGCGGCGGGCCTGGGAAAGACCGCGCTGATCGCCCATTCGCGCTCGGGCGGCTTCGCGGTTCAGCTCGCCTTGGAAGACCCCAGCCGGTATTCGCACGTGATCATTCTTGGCACCGGCTCGCTGCTGCCGCCGCAGACTCAAGAGCAAGTTGGCAAGTACGAAGCGGTGCAGGCGCGCGTCGACAAGGAGATGGCGCAAAAGGAGCCGACGCTGGAGGACGCACGCAAACTCCTGCAAGCGGATACTTTCAACCATGCCTTGATCTCGGAAGAAGATGTCGCCATGCGCCACAGCCGCATGATCGGCCGCAATTTCATAGCGCACCAGGAACGCCAGAACCACGATGCGCCGGCGAGCCCTGCTGCACAGTCCAAGCCGCTATGGCAAAGACTCACAGAGCTGAAGATGCCGCTCTTGATGATCTTTGGCCGCGAAGACCGCGCCCACGCCGGCGAGCGCGCTGAATTGCTGAAAAGCATGCACCCCGAAATCAATCTCCACATTGTGAATGGCTGCAAGCACATGGTGCACTGGGATGCCTTCGACGAGCTGATGCGCCTGGGTGTGCCGTTTCTGAAGAGTTAGCGAGCTACCGGGACCTCTTCTCCCCTTTCTGCGGTCCCGTCCAATCGAATCCAAAGGGCGACCGGCCGGTCGCCCCGACGTATCTTTTGTGGCCTTTGCGCTCTCTGCGGTTACGCCGCTCTTTTTTCACGACCGCAATCTTGTTCCTTCAGCGTCGATGTGGGAAATTAGCGCGTCATGAACGCCGCTAAAACTTTTCACCGCCGCGGCATCGTCGAAGGTTTTTTCGGTCCACCCTGGTCGATGGCGCACCGACGACTGATGTTCGCTTTCGGCGCGGCGCGGGGGATGAATAGCTATCTCTATGCGCCCAAAGACGATCCGTATCATCGAAAGCTATGGCGACGACCCTATCCAAAAACGAAATGGCGCGAGCTGCTGCGCTTGATTCGAGCTGCGCAAGCACGGCGAATCGATTTCGTCTACGGTTTTCATCCCGGCGAGGGGTTGTATTTTGGCGAGGATCGCGCCGTCGATATTCTCCTGCACAAAGCGCGGCGCTTTTACGAGGCCGGCGTGCGCACTTTCGCCGTCCTGTTCGACGATATCCCGTCGCGCCTCAGCGATCCGCGCGACCGCCGTGCATTCAAGAACAGTCTGGCCCGCGCTGAGGGAACATGGATGGCAAAGATCATCGCTGCCCAACCGGCGAGCTGGAGTGCTGTCGAGTGGTGGATCTGTCCTTCATATTATAGCGAAGACGTTCTGCTGGAGCGGATGTTTGGCCGATTCGAGGCGCATTTTCTCGAAACTTTGGCGCAATATCTGCCGCCCAACATTCCCTGCTTCTGGACCGGGCCATCGGTGGTTTCAAAAAGCATTACACTTGAGCATGTACGGCGCATTGCCCGGAAAATAAAGCGACCGCTGCTTTTGTGGGACAACTATCCGGTCAACGACCTGTCCATGCGCGACGAGCTGCATATCGGCCCTCTTACCGGCCGCGATCCGCGCCTGCCGCAAGCCGTCTACGGCTATCTCAACAATCCGTTGCTGCAGGAAGAATTGAGTTTGATCCCGTTGGCGACTTGTTTCAACTACGCGCGCGCACCGGCCAAATACCGGCCGGAATCATCCTGGGCAAAAATCGTTCGCCAGCGCTTCGGCGCCGACGCGTTACCCGTTTGGCGGGCACTCAGAAATTTTGCTGAAGCGAGCATCACCGCGAAAAAACGGAAACGGGCGTTGCGGCTCGCACCGGCCGAGTCCCGCCGCCTGCAGGCGGTGTTAGCCTATTTCGAACACAATCGCGGTCAACGGTGGGTAAGAGAATTGGCGCCCTGGCGCGCCGCCATGCTGAATCTGTTTTCAGGTTTGTGATGCGCGGAGATATGCGCTAGATGAGTGGAGTAAATTTTTGGATTCTAAAAAATTCTCGGTGAATTGAAACGGTCAAAATTTTTTACGACAAGTACCCAAATGCCGACGCCGACCCTCAACGCAACCGCCGGTCCCCTCCCCTCCCTAGGCGCACGCCAATTGATCGCTAGCATGCGCGAGTTTCGCCGACGCACGCTCGATCTGGTCGCCGATCTCGACGACGCTAAAATGATCGGCCCGCGCCTGCCGACCGTCAACCCGCCGCTCTGGGAGATCGGCCATGTCGCCTGGTTCGCCGAGTACTGGATCTTGCGCCATCTAAAAAAACGACCGCCGCTGCTCAAAAACGGCGACGCGCTCTATAACTCCACCGATGTCGCCCACGATACTCGCTGGGAACTGCTGCTGCCCGAGCGTGCGCGCACGCTGGATTACATGAACGAAGTCTTCGAGCGCACGGCGGAGTATATCGACGGCCGGACGGAAATCTCGGCCGACGAATTTTATTTTTACTTCCTCGCCCTGTTGCACGAAGGCATGCACGCCGAAGCGCTCGCCTACACCCGCCAGACTCTCGCGTATGCGCCGCCCAAATTCATCGATGCCCCTGCGGCTGCGGCGCGCGACAGCGGCCGCTGCGCTGGCGACGTGGAAATTCCTGCCGGCATCTATATCATCGGCGCCACGCCTGACTTTCCCTTTGTCTTCGACAACGAGAAGTGGGCCCATCCGGTCGAGCTCAAAACTTTTAAAATCGCCCGCGCGCCGGTCACCAACGGTGAGTTCCTGGCTTTCGTCGACGCAGGCGGCTACGGCGATGCGGCGTATTGGAGTTCCGAGGGCTGGCGCTGGCGCCAAACCGGCGGCGCGCCTCAGTTGGAAAAATCATTTGCCAATTTCTTCAACCGATCGATCGAAGAAACGACATCAATAGACGCGGCTAAAGTATCGCTCGACCATCCGGTCTATTGGCGGCGCCAGGCCAATGGTCGTTGGCTGCAGCGCATTTATAATCAAGAGCTGCAGTTGAATGAAAATCTTCCGGTGGTGCACGTGAGCTGGTACGAAGCCGAAGCCTTTTGCCGCTGGGCGCGGCGCCGGCTGCCCAGCGAGGCGGAATGGGAGGCCGCCGCCGCCCTGGAGCCGAACTCGGAGGGCCGCTCGCGCCGCCATTTTCCGTGGGGCGATGATGCGCCGGATGCGACGCGGGCGAATCTAGATTGGCGCGCCGGCGGCGTCGTCCCAGTGAACGCTCACGGCGCCGGCGACAGCGCCCTCGGCTGCCGCCAGATGATCGGCAATGTCTGGGAGTGGACTGTAGACAATTTTCAAGCCTATCCAGGGTTTATCGTGGATCCTTACAAGGAATACTCGAAGCCCTGGTTCGGCACGCACAAAGTATTGCGCGGCGGCTGTTGGGCGACCTCCTCTTTGCTGATTCGAAATACCTGGAGAAACTTTTACACGCCGGACCGCTGCGATGTCTGGGCCGGCTTTCGCACCTGCGCGCAGTAAGCAATCCAGTGAAAATACAACTCGTCACTCCCGCGCCGCTGCGCATCAACAACGGCAACCGAATCACTGCACTGCGCTGGGCCGCGATCCTCAAACGACTCGGCCACCGCGTCCGCGTCACTCAAAGCTACGACGGCCGCGCCTGCGATGTTTTGATCGCCCTGCACGCCCGCCGCAGCGCCGACTCGATCCGCCGCTTTCACGAAAGCCAACCGACGCTGCCGTTGATCGTGGTGCTGACCGGCACCGACCTTTATCGCGACATTCACCATGACCCGGAAGCAAAACGATCTCTCGATCTGGCGACTCGCCTGGTGGTGCTGCAGCCGATGGCGCTGCGCGAGCTGCCCAAACGCCTGCATGGCAAGACCCGCGTAATCTATCAGTCCGCCGAAGCGGTCAAACGCAAACCCGAGAATGGGGATTTCTTCGATATCTGCGTGATCGCGCATTTGCGTGAAGAAAAAGATCCGCTGCGCGCCGCCATGGCCGTGCGCAAGCTGCCCGCATCATCACTCATCCGCGTGACCCACATCGGTCTGGCTCTGGATCAAGCCGTCGGCGAAAAAGCTCGCCGCGAGGCGGCGCGTAATTGCCGCTATCGTTGGCTCGGCCAACTGTCACATGCCCAAACCCGCCGGGCGTTAGCTTCAAGCCGCATGGTCTGCATCACCTCGAAGATGGAAGGCAGCTCCAACGTGCTTTCCGAAGCTTTGGCTTCCGGCGTACCCGTGATCGCGTCAAAGATCGCCGGATTGATCGGTACGCTCGGCCCCCGCTACTCCGGCTATTTTCCCCTCGGCGACACCGATCGACTGCGAAAGTTATTCCTTAAGGCCGAAACCGATGCGGACTTTTATCGGCGTATAAATCGCGATTGTCGACGGTTGCGGAAATTAGTCGAACCGAAGCGTGAAGTCGAGGCATGGCACCGGTTGCTCAGTCAGTGCGCGCCCAAGCACAATCGCAAATGAGCCGAATTTTCACTTGCCTTGGTCCTGGTGGATCCACTGCTTCACCCAGGGCAGAAGCAAATAGGCCGGCATCGACAGCAAAAAAGTAAGCGCGAAATAATTGCCGTAACCGAATTTTTCCGCGCCCAGGCCGCTGATCCCGCCCACCAACCGTCCGGTGAGCGAAAATACCGAAGACAGAAACGCATACTGCACGGTGGCATTTTCCTTTTCGCAAACGTTCATTAGAAATGCCAGAAACGCCGCCGTGCCGAGACCGCCGCTCAGGGACTCGAACATCGACGCGCCGTACAGACCGAAACGGCCAAGGTCCAACCACTCGACGGTCGAATAACCCAGATTCGACACGGCTTGCAGCAAACCCAAGAACCACACGCCGTGAAAAATACCGAAGCGCGAAATGAACGCGCCCCCCGCCAGCGCGCCCACGACGCTCAGCACGATGCCGATGGTGGTCGGAAACAGACCGATCTGAAACATCAACTCCTCGCGCACCGGCCAGATCGACTTGCCGTAATCGACCCAAAACGGTTTGACCATCGGGCCGATGGCGAACTCGCCGAGCTTGTAAGTCAAAACGAACAGCACCAGCGGCACCACGCGCCAGGTCCCGGCCCAACCGATAAACCCTTTGAGCCAATGTTCACGGGCTGCTTCATGAAGACCTAAACGCGGGATGAGTAGAACGGCAAAGCCAAGGCATACGAAAACCGCCCCCGCCAAAACAAACAACGCATTCCATTCGAACACCGCGGCAAGAAACACCAGCCCCCCGCCCGCGCAAACCAGCGCGACCCGATAGGCAGAGGCGCGCACGCCGTTGGCCGCGCCTTCTTCGGCGCGATTGATCATTCCCACCGAGTAGGAATCGATGGCGACGTCCTGCGTCGCCGACAGCGTCGTCAGCGCCAGAATCAGCAGCAAGACGATCACGCCGACCGCCGCCACGTCGACGAACGGCAGCACAAACAGCACCGCGGCGATGCCGAGCATGCAGGCCAGCACCCAAAAGCGCCGGTCGCCATAGCGATGGACCAAAGGCGACCAGAAGACTTTGAGCGAATAAGGCAGCTCCAGCAAACGCAGCCCGCCGATGGCGCGCAACGACACGCCGTTGATGCGGAAGTATACCGGCAATACTTCCCATAAAATCGCCGCCGGCGCGCCCTGAATAAAGTAGAGCAGCGCAACGACGCCGAGTTTTTTTCGTGACGCCGGTGAATCCGGCGGAACGCCAAGCAAGCGCCAAAACCATGGAAACATAACGGTCTCTCACATATAAAGATAAAGCCTTCGAGTTTCTAGTCCGGCTTGATAAATCCTTCGCCGCGGCATCGCCATCGCGCCGCCATCTGGAATCGAGCCAACCACTCGTGGTCGCATTTGCAAGCAAGGCGGTGCGCGTTCCTTTAGCAATCTCCTCGCCTGCTAACCGTTCCCGACCGACCACCCTTGCCGAAAGCACAGCGGAGTCGATGCGAGGTAAGGCTCGGACGCAAAATTTGGCTAGCTGGGGAAATGTTTAAAATTTTTGGCATGACCTTGTGGATGGCAATGCGCGCGGCAACCGCTCTAAACGGAATTGAGAATTAAATTACGATGTTTTCGTGGAAGACAATCCCGCGAGCAATTCTCTTAGGAATTGCGCTGCCTGCAGGCACTCATGTCATGGATCGCCTGAAGGCCTGGTTCAAATTCGATCATGGTGCAAGTGGAAAGAAATTTGCGCACCGGTGACCATGCTCTTCCCGAACATGAGGAACACGAATACCCAAAGAGCTTGGAGCAAAAGAAACACTTCGGGTCGCCAGACGGCAGCGAGGCCGGCGGTCAATTGGGGAATGACTTCGGATTCGGGCCCTAAAAACGTCGTAAGCGCGACGGCGTAAACAATCGCGAGGATTGCCATGATTTGATACGCCGACAGTTTACCCGCGCCACGGTGATCTGCGCGCAAAATTTCGGAAAAGGCGCGCCAACCTTGGGTTACGGTCAAACTCGCGACGAATGCCAGCGCGCACTATGCTTTGAAAAACAGCAGGGTTGCCGCCAAGCCGACGACCACATGAATCAAGCAAGTGATCGCTTGAATCGGGATCACTTGTTTTCCCGTCAGCCCGCTGACGTAGGAATTTTTTTTCATATCACCGGAGCACCAAACTGCTCCCCGCCGTGCAGCACCGCGCCGACGACGCCCACGACATCAACTTTCGCGTGGAACCATGGCGGCATTCAGCGGGAAATTGGGATAACCTGTCTAGACAACGTCGGGCCAGGTGTCAGCAGCGGCGATCAAGACGACAGCATTCGGTCCGATCACAAGGATGTCCGTCCGACGATGCTTACGGTTGTCGGTTTAAAGTACAGCATCTTCAAAATGGTCGCGTGCAGGAAAGAGGTCGGATTATCGGGGCACAGAAGCAGAACATGAATAGATGCACCTTCCAATAAAACGGTCCTCAGACCCAAAGCGCCGAAATCAGTGTCGTGTGTGCCGACATCTTTCATGAGTGATTTCTTTTATCTATCGGTGTCGATTCAGTAAACGTTCAGCAGTTTTCCACCGAGGTTTTAACGACGGTAAAACATTTCCGCGGCATGTCCTGACAGTCATTCTGCTGCACAAACATCATCAGCTTTACCAGACGTTCGAAGTCGCCGGTGTAGTAAACAAACTACAGTTATTACCCGATGTCACCACAGACGCCCGCGCAAGCTCCATTAGACGGAACGGCAACTTCGCATCGGTGACTTTCAAAGTCCCGCCGATACGCCCCACTGACTCGCCATCTCGTCCGCATCCACGAGCGGGCGCAACACCGACAGCCGCGTTTTCTGGGCAAGCGCGGCCAGGGTCGTAGTCGAAAGAATTGCCTCGTCAAAATCCGATCCCGTTTTTACGAAAAGCGAGTCGCCACTGCGTCGGATCAGCGATGATCAGACAAAATTAATCCGCGCAAACGGAACTGCGACGCTTTAGCGCCGCAGTTACCAGAATTTCGCTCGCCGGTTACCTGCGCGTAATGTTCCCTTGCGATAAAGCGCCTTGTGCAAAATTTATTTGCAAGGAGGACGTGCATGGCAGCAATTTCAAAATATCCGTTCGATTGGGGGTGATCTCGTCGGTCTTGACACTACTGGCCATGCGGCTTCTGCCGCATGCAGCCCGAGGAGCGTTGGTGAGTTCAGCCAATGTTCGGACGATGGTCGGTAGCGAGTTCTTTGCAGGGTTTACAAACCAAGAAGCAACAACTTCAATTCGAGGAGATTCCAATGCAGCATTACAACGAAAATAATAACAGAGGCGATTATTTGTCTTTGATAAGGAAATGGGGACCGACCCTTTTGACGGTCCTATTTGTGATTGCCGGCGTGGCCGTGCTCGATCACAAAGCGTTCGCAGTGGACATCCAAGTTTTAGAAACCCAACTCCGCGGTGGCGTTCACGATGCCAACCCGGCCGTGGGCGTTACAGATAACAGATTACCCACGGGATTCAGTTTGCAGAAGATAGCTCAAGGTACCGACCCCATCGAAAACCCATCGGGTTCCATCACGCTGTTCGGCTTGTTGAACACTGGTGTCCGGACCGAGCCGGATGAGAGTACATACTTGGTACTCGACCAAAATCCGGGCGGGCCGACCGCCGGCTTTGACTACGGCCGACACTTCCTTTTTCAAGGTCACGAAAACGGCGCCGATCTTGCTTACGTCACGCGGATCAATCTCGACGTCCTCGACCCATTGCATCGGATTACATTACTCACCCCGGTTGGCGCAGGCGGGTTGACCCTTTTCAACACCATCGACGGATCGACCTGGAATCCAAGCACGAAAACGCTCCTCTTTACGCAGGAATCCAGCTCAAAGGGGGGCGTCATCGAAGTCAATCCCGAATGGGGAGCCGCCGGATTTCCACGCACGCTTTACGGAATTCTCGGACGGGGTGGTTATGAGGGCATTCATCCGGACAATCATGGCAACTTGATTATTATCGAAGATGCCGGAGGAACCCGCGTCAGTATCGACCCCAACGACCCAAACGGCGCGACAAAGACTGCGGCAAACCCAAATTCTTTCGTCTACCGTTTCGTGCCTAATAACCCTGCCGATCTCTCCGTCGGCGGCAAACTGCAGGCATTGCAGGTCTCGATCGACACGCAAGCAGTTGAGTTTGTCGCCGTCGATGCGAACCATCCGTTCGGTGACGTCTTTTCGACCAACCAGCTCAAGCTCCATACTCTGGGAACCTCTTGGCCGGTGCGATGGGTTACCATCCACGATACTGCGATTAATGGCACAACTGAGTTTAATGCCAATACAGCGGCGAAAAATGCCGGCGCGACTCCCTTCAAGCGGCCGGAAAACGCCCAGTTTCTACCAGGGTCCGATTTCAAAACCTTATTTTTCGACGCCACCGGGGATACCGACGCCTTGGCCGGAAACGTTCCGGCGCTCGCGGCGCGCGGCACTTGGGGATCGATCTTCCGCGTCGATCTCGATGACAATTTAGACACCGGTAGGATTTCAATCGTTGTGCTGGGCGATCAGTTTCACGCGGGCTTCGATAACCTCACTTTCGCGGATAACAATGTGCTGCTCGCCGGGGAAGACCGCGGCGACACTCTGCACGATCAGCTAAACGTTCTGGATTCCGTTTGGGCATTTGACGTCACCAAGAAAAATGCCCAGAACGCGCGTTTACTGGCCTTGGGCCGCGACCCGCTGGCCGCGCCGGCGGGAGAAGAGGACAACGAGCCTACAGGTTTACATTTCTCTGACGGTGATGCTTCCGTCAGCGGCATGATCGGGGCTCAACCGCTCAATCCAGGCAGCAGTCGGCTCTTCGTCACCCAGCAGCACGGTGAAAATGTCGTCTGGGAAATACTGGGAAGTCACTTGAGTCAATAGGCGTCGCTTCGTCGATGGGGCTCTCTGGTCTGAAAGGTTTGACGACTAGAAAACGATCGGCTCGCTTGATTTGCGATCCAAGGGGGCCCTGCTTCGGGGCCCCCTTCCCCATTAGCGCCCTGACGCTGACAAAATACACGGTAGATTTCGTGACACTACTGAACCTTAAGATCAGGGTGACCTGCGCTTAACACGGCGGCTTACACTCTCTCTAGCAAGGGCAATTTTAAATCAAAAAATTTTTCGCGAGCTCACCGTTCTCGGCGACCTCTATGACAACGCTGACATAAAATTAACCGGGTCTTTACTCTCCATTAACCTTTCCGTGCTCAAATTCCCGTCAAATGGATAAAAGGAGGATGTTATGGAGCAAGTTAATCTGGGTTCGATAATCGAACAAGCTATCACGCAGGTTACCCGCAACCGCATCGGCGACAAACCGCCGGTCTTTGTCACCCTTGCACCGGCCCTCACAAGGGTTCCGTGGAAAAATTCGGCATTGAAAGAGTTCCTGCAGTTTTTTCTCTATGAATCGTTGCTCACCAGCGATGCCAGCGCGGCCATCGAAATTGCGTTGCGGCAGCGCTCCCTGCTCAAAGACCTGACGGCTTTTGTCGGCATCCAACCCTCCTACTGGGTTCAGCTGCGCGTCTCCGGTCGCGGCCTGAAAGTCGCCGAGCCTGTAATCGAAGATCTGTTCACCGAGGTGGGCTACCGATGCGAAGAATGGGTCGGCATAACCGGCTCCAATGCCCGCCTGGGAATCTTTGGCGCCATCGACTCCCCCAACCTTAAAATGGTTTTCTGTATGGAATCGAGTCGCATGCGGCTGAAATGCGATCTGCTCATCCCCGTGTTTGACCATCGCCCGGTGCCCTGTGCGGCCGAAAACGCTGCCTGAGATCGTTGGGTTCGCGGTAACCGACAAATCATCGAACCGTCATTCAACTCTAACAGCAAGAAATTAGACTACCTCCGAAAGAAAAAACAATGGAGGTTTTATTTTATGAAGCGTTTGAGAAAGATATTGATACCCACCGATCTTTCGGAACGTTCCCGTCGCGCGCTCAATTATGGCTGCTGGCTGGCCGCCGAAGAGCGGTCGTCATTGCTTATTTTGCATGTCGCCAACGAGCTCGCGGCTTGGGAGCTCTATTCCGAAGATCTGGTGTTCCTCGATCGCGCCGCAAAGCCCTGGCCGCTCGACCGCGTCTTGGCCGAGGCCAGCCTCGATCTAAACCGATTCCTGGAGCCTAGCCTGGCGCAGGTAAAAGATGCCGTAACGGCAATAAAACGAGTAGTCCTGGGGCCCGTGGCGCAGCAGATAGTCGCTGTCGCCGAGGAAGAAAAAGCCGATTTAGTTATCATGTCACCGCGCCGCCACCGCGGCCTGAGGCATTTGTTTTTTGGCGGCATCACCGATCGGGTCACGCGGCTGAGTCCCTGCCCGGTGCTATCGGTCACGCCGCCCTTGGCGTCAGCCCCATGGCGTGGCAAGTCGATGCCTTCGATTTTTTCCTGGGCCCGGCAGCGGGGCGCGGAAATTTAGTAACTTTAGCGGCGGCGCTGATAAAGTCCCCGCCAGTGAGAACTTGTTGGAAGCTCCATTGATTCGAAGCAATCTGCCAAAAGAGAGATTTGGTCAACGCCAAGCTAAAACAAACCGGCGGAGATCACACGATCTCCGCCGGCTATCCCAAGAGCTTATCAACCAATTAACAGTCATCAACTTGAGTTGTTTGACAATTCGCGGCGCCGCGTTAGTCGCGAGCGCGCCGGCCGTTATCGCCGAGGTCGAACGCATTGAAAAGGCCATCGCCCAGCTCGTCGGCCTGATCGCCGAACTAGCCTCCGAAGTCGAGAGCCAGGCGCACCGTTCGCTATCCGACTCAAGCGCCGGGAGCAAGAAGGTATATCCTCTGTTTAAGGGGAGCCGCATGATGCGTTGACCGCGGGTTCGCATCGATTCCTGACAAGCGTCCAATAAAAAAGAGAGCCATTACTGGCTCTCTTTTTTTTATTGCTGCGGCGAGCTGGCTTAGAACTGGTATCGGAAATTCAACATGCCGTCGACCCATTCTCCGCCCTTGCCGGCTACCGCGGTATCGCGAATACCGAGGTTTATCTGTGTCGCGCTCGGCAGGTTCGATGCGTTGTACCACAGCACGCTGCCGCCCACGCTCATACGCGGAGCGACGAAATAAAAGAGATCCCATTCGCGCAAGATGATCCGGTTGCGGTGGAATGCGCCGCCGTTGATGCTGCTGCAGCGCACAGCCGTAGTGCAAGACACATCGGTGCGCTCAAAGTGCGTGCCGAACAACACCGAGCCGGTCGTGCTCGCCGAGCCGGTGAAAAACCCTTTCGGACTCCAGACAAACAGGTCATGGCCGATCAGGAACATGTTGCCTTGTTTTTTGCCATCCGAACCGCCTTTATCAGCATAGCGCTGAAAGCCGCCGGCGACGCGCAGGGTATAAGGACCGACTTCCCATGTGAGACCGGGCATCAAAAGAGTCGCCAGCCCTTTCCCAATATTTGTCGCGCTGAACAATGTTTGTCTTCCGCCATTGCCCAAATCCTGGATTTGCAATTGGTTGCAGGCATTGAATAGAGCTCGCGGGTCGTTGTTGCAAAACCAAGCGCCCATTTCGGGTTTCAACCCGGAGATCCATTTGTTTTTGAGCTGTGAAAACGGCTCGATCCCGAGGTAGGTCACGAAGTCTTTCCGGTCGGTAAACCTCGATAAACCGTCATCACCTTCTTTAACGTTCGCCATAGCCACCTGGAAACGGTTGATTCTGCCAGGGATGCCGATAGCATCGAGCGGCCTATTGTCCCAGTTGAGCACAATCCCATTTCCCGAGCTGCCGTCGTCGAAGGAGTTTCTCGACAGCAAGTCATACTCCGCCTGCGTGCCAGTCCCGCTGGAACCTTGACGGGCGCTGTTAATGCTAGCCGAAACATCCATGCCCAGTTGCGCGGTGGGCAGCCAGGGATGCAAATGTTCTAAATGCACGTTAAGAGCGCCGCGGTGCAGAATACTGCCGACGCCAGTGCCGGTAGCATTTTTCGCGTTGCCAGTGCCGAATCCGTCCAAGTCGAGAATGACTTCGAGCTCCCAGAGACAGTTGTCGATACAGTAGTTGAAATACGGTCTGAATCGGCGCGCCATGACTTCGCCGTTGGTGCGGCCGACTTGATCGAGCCCGCTTTCGAACAGCATGCGGAAATGCGACTCGATCCCCGTCCTGAACGACCACGACTTGTCGGCTGCCTCGATCATCATGCCGCTGCCCGGTCGATAACTGAACGTCGGCATGGTGGCCGCCGCGGCGGTCGCTTCCTTTTTCATCTCAACTTGCTCCGCCTTGAGTTGCTCGAGCTCTTGCTCCAGCGGCTTCAATTTTCCAACTTGCGCCTCGAGATCCCGGATGCGTTGATCGACGTCGCCCGCATACGCCGGAGCCCCGCTCCCGGCCAGCAAGACGAGCGTCGCTATCCAAACGATGCTGCGATACCATCTGCTTGTCATTGTTGTCTCCTTCTCCTCGGAAAAATTTATTCGCACCGAGTCTGAGTACGGCGGGCGGGTTAAGACTGCGTGACGAATCGGAAAACAATTCATAAAAATCGTCCATCTTTTTTGACTGGCGAAGCCGTCAAACATCAATCGAGTAAATAGAACTTTCAACGCTGATGCCGTCGGAATTGGATTAGTGACAACTCGCCCGGGGCGTTTCGGCCCAACGAGCCACTCCACGCACCGATTCAACGACTGCGATTGTGGATTTAAGACGAGAATCTGCTATGAATATTTTCGAGACAGAACTGGCTCGCCGCACGTTCAATAGGGCTGCCGACGAAAATTTTACCGAAATTTAATCATATCGTAACGTTCGCTACGGCGCATGCTTGTGATTTTCGTGCTATGAGGACTCACTGATGGCTGAGCATTTCGCAGTGATCGACGTCGGCAGCAACGCCATGCGCTGGCAGATCGCCGCCGTCGATCACCCCAAGCACTATCGCATCGTCGAGCAGGATCGCCGCGCGGTACGCCTCGGCCGTGAGGTGTTTCAAACCGGCAAACTTGCGGCCGATTCGGTAGAGGCGGCATTCCAGGTGTTGAAAGACTTCAAGAGCGCTGCCGACCGCTACCGCGTCAAACGAATTCGCGCGGCGGGCACCAGCGCGCTGCGCGAGGCTTCCGATAGCCGGAAATTTATCAATCGAGCCAAAGCAATCCGAGTTCCGTTGGAAGTCTTGTCCGAGGAAAACGAAGCGCGTCTGATCAGCGTTGGGATCATGAGCGGTTTGCGTTTTCATCTGCCGCTCGGATTGTTTCTCGATATCGGCGGCGGCAGCGTCGAATTGACCGTCGCCGACGTCACCAACACATTTTGCTTGTTCAGCCTGCCGTTGGGAGCGGTACGCCTGAGCGAGGAATTTCTCGATACCGATCCGCCTCGCTTTAAAGAAATCAAGAACTTAAGGCAACATGTTCGAGAGCGGCTTCAAATGGTTGCCAGGCGTATTCAAAAAGAAAAATTTACCATGGCGTTCGGCAGCGGCGGCACGATCACGGCCCTCGCTGAGACCGATACCCGAGCTGGCGGCGAAAGCAAATCCGGCTCGCTGATCGTGCTGCGGCGTCAGCGTTTGAAAGCGCTCCTCGAGTTGCTGATGAGTCGGTCAACAAGGGAGCGCGCCGAAATGATTAGCGGCGACCCCAAGCGCGCCGACATTATTGTTGCAGGCGGTATTGTTTTGCACGAGATCATGGCAGCCATCGACCTGGAGTACCTCTTCGTGTCGCGGCGCGGCCTGCGCGACGGCCTGATGGTCGACCTCCTGCAACGCTCCTACGCCGGTTCCGGCGCATGGCACCCGGATGCCGATCGGGCCGAATCCCTCGATCAAGTCTGCCAGAAGTATTTGTACGATGCGTCCCACTCCCAGCATGTCAGCCAGCTCGCCGTCAATTTGTTCTATCAACTGCAAGCTCTGCACAAGCTGCCGGAGCGATACGCCGGCATCCTGCACGCGGGCGCGATGCTGCACGATATCGGCCTGTTTATCGCCAACGCCAAGCATCACAAGCACTCTTACTATTTGATCAAGAGCTCGGGCATGAAGTCCTTCAACAAGCTCGATCTCGAACTGGTCGCCAACATCGCGCGCTATCACCGCAAAGCTCACCCCAGCCAGAAGCATCTGGGATTCAGCCAGCTCTCCCCCACCAACCGGGATGTCGTCCGCAAGCTGAGTTCGCTGCTGCGGGTCGCCGACGCGCTAGACTTCCGCCGGGAACAGCGAGTCGCATCTGTGAGCTGCACCTTGCACAAATCCAAAACCCTAACCCTCTCGATTGCCGCTTCGGCTAACGTCAACGATGAAGTGCACTGGGCAAGCAAAAAAGGCGAGCTTATTCGAGAGGTTTTTAACCGAGAGCTCGAGTTTAAAAAGGCCGCAGACCGATCTCGATAAAAAAGCGTAGGAGGAGTTTATGCGTCGGGAAATTCGCGATAGGAATATCCTGTTTCTTTGTGATGATAATGCCTGTCTCAGCCAGATCGCGGAAGCGACGGCAAAACATCTGGCGCCGCCCAAAATCCGCATTTTCAGTGCCGGCATCAAGCCGAGCACAATCCCTCCTTCCGTGGTTCAAGCGATGCAGGAACTCGGTATCAGCATGAGTGGCCATAAAAGCAAGGGGCTGGCGGACATCCCGATCCAAGACATCGATCTGGTGGTCAGTTTCGGCGACGCCCATAAGAAATGCGACGCAATTCCGCACCGGGCCAAGATCGAGAATTGGCCCGTGCCGGAGCAGTTCAAAGCAGAAAAACCTGATGCGCCGGAATTAGCGGCGCTGCGCCACGAGCGCAACGAAATCGACAACCGCGTCTTTGCGCTGTTCTTGGATTACTGGCGCAACGTCGCGTGATCGACGTCGGATACCGCCTTAGAGAACCGTCGCGATGAATCTCTATTTTATGCGCCACGGCATCGCACTGGATCGGGACGATCCGTCGGTGGGCCACGACCGTGAGCGGCCGTTGAGCCAGAAGGGGGTCAAGCGCATGCGCAAGATCTCTCGCGGTCTGCGCCAGCTCGACATCCCGTTCGACGCGGTTTTGACCAGCCCTTTGCTACGCGCGCGCCAGACCGCAGAGATCGTCACCGCGACGCTTGAAATTCAACCGTTACTTGAGGAAATTTCTGGGCTTGCTCCCGAAAGCACTGTGGAGCACCTACTACTTGGCCTGAACCGCTACCAGGATCGTCAGCACCTCCTGCTCGTCGGTCATGAGCCATTGCTGAGCGACACCGCCGCTTCTTTACTCGGTTGGAAACAAGCCGGCCACATAACCCTCGAATTCAAAAAGGGCTCATTCTGCCATATCGAGGTGAACTCGCTATCGAGCGGTACGCCTGGAAAATTGCGCTGCCTGCTGACGCCCAAGCAGCTGAGAGCGCTCGATTGAAAACTCAGGAAGACCCATCCCCATGTGCGCTCTTGCCGCAGAATCCACCAATATCGTCGCCAGCAAAAGCAAGCTGACGAAATTGGCGCACAAGAGACTCGAACGTTTCGTCACGCTCTTTGCCAAAGTCCTCGTCAGCGACACCCCGGAGACGATCCACGACGTGCGCGTCGCCAGCCGGAGGCTGCAACAGACTCTCCGCAGCTTTGTGCCAAAGTCAAAAGCATCAAAGGCGCAAAAGCTGAACCGAATCTTGCGAAAGCTGCGGCGCGCTCTGGGCGCCTGCCGCAATTTCGACGTGAGCATCGCGCTCATCGAAAAGCGCCGCGCCACCGTCGCAGCCGCATCGCTGCGCCGAGCCTGGGAGGCGGTGCAGCAGTCGCTCGATGAACAGCGGACCAAAGCCATTGCCGACGGCCGCGTGAAATTGAAACATTGCCCATTGATCGATTTAATCGAGCGCGCCCAAAGCTGCATAGAAGCCATCGACGATCAGCCCGAGATCGCCG
>JBLMXG010000157.1:0-8297 GCA_050257635.1 Chloroflexota bacterium | reverse complement strand
CAACACGCAATTGCGTTCAGAGCGCCGTCATGGGTTTGAGTGTCCGGGATTACCACGTTTACGTTCCAATAGATTGCACGACGCATAATGACGAAAAGCAGGTACTCCAAGCTTTTTCGCTCTTCACCAGTTTCGGCTACCGACACAACGTGACGATGACTCGATCGGATTTGATCGGTCTTCGATAACGATGGGCCACAATTTGTGTCGAAGAATGTAATAGAAGAATGTAGTGTCAGGTCTTGCAGCGAAGCATCAAACACAAAAAATGGGCGTTCGGACTTGCCTAATTCTATCTTTAACGCAATCTATTCATGCTTGATCCTAGCGATGACCCTGAGGGTTTATTCCCTTGCAATCTCGTCTCAATAACTAAAAGCGGACTCGACCCTATTTTTTGACATTCCCAGGCGATGTCGTACCTACTGCACCTCATCGGTTTTCCCCAACTGATAAATATAAGCGCTCTAGCTCATTCCCACGACGGTCCTTCACCGCTGTACGCTGCAACGTGACTTCGCGAATCGCCCAAGATCTGACGACGAGGATACTACCCTTGGGCGGGTAACCGTCCAGGTTTGGTTTGGTCTAAATATAAAAATGCCTGGATTCCGGCCTCCGCCCGAATGACGGAAACGGCAGTCGAGATTGGGTCAGCGGGAACGGCTGGAACGAATCGAACGCTGCGCTCGCATACAACGAATCACGTCCGAATATGGCCAATCGGTTACTTGCGCAGGGGCTGGGCTTGTTCCAATCTGTCCGTACTACGTTATGAAAGAATTCTATCAAGCATTGCAGGCCCGCGATTACCGTTTCGACGGGAAATTTTTTGTTGCAGTGAAAACGACCGGGGTTTACTGCCGGCCGATTTGTCCAGCGCGGCCGAAGCCCGAGAACGTCATATTTTTCACTGACGCGGCATCGGCCGAAGCGGCGGGGTACCGGCCTTGTTTGCGCTGCCGGCCGGAGTGCGCGCCGCGCTCGCCCGCATGGTGGGGCAAGCGAGCGGTGGTGCAGCGGGCTCTCAAACTGATCGCTAACAATGAACTAAATCACAATAACGAAGAAGAGTTTGCCCAGCGGCTGGGTATGAGCGCGCGCCACTTGCGCCGGCTTTTCAAAGAAGAGATTGGCCGGACGCCCATTCGCGCGCAGGCTGATCGTGGAAACTCCAGTGCCGATTATGACCGTGGCGCGCAGCGCCGGCTTCGCTTCGCTCCGGCGTTTTAACGACGCTTTTAAGAAGCGCTTCGAGCGCGCGCCTTCGCAACTGAGAAAGGCGTGGTCGAGAACGAAGACCGCAGACGGCATCGAGCTCAATTTGGCATTCAGGCCGCCTTTCGATTGGCAGAGCCTTATTCGGTTCTATCGATCGCACCCGATTCCAGGCGTGGAGCGCGTCGTGGAAAACGCTTTCGAGCGGGTTTTTCGCATCGACGGCAAGGTCGGATTCCTTCGGGCGCAACCGGTAGCCGGCCGAGCAGCGCTAAAGCTCACCGTCGTCACCGAAGATCCGCGCGTCCTTTTCGAAGTCGTGAACCGGGTCAGAAGAATGTTCGATCTGGACTCCGATCCGATGTTGATCGCCGACAGCTTTGCTCACGTGCCGCTACTCGCCAAGCTTGCGGGTCGCTATCCCGGCCTGCGCGTGCCCGGGAGTTGGGATCCTTTCGAAACGGCGGTTTGCTCTATCCTGGGACAAGTCGTTTCGGCGCAGCAGCGGGCCAGTCTGGTGGACCAACTGGTGCACGGTTACGGAGAGGAAATCATCCATCCCGTGACGGAAGAAAAGGCGTGCTTGTTTCCGGGTGCCGCGGCGCTGGCGAACGCTGACCTGAGCGAAGTGAGAACCAGTCGGGCGCGCAAAGAAGCGGTGCGAGATTTTAGCCGGCGTGTGTTGAGCGGAGCGATTTCTCTGTCGGAAGCTCAAGATCCGCTGCTGTTTCGCAAGGCCCTGCTACAGACCAAAGGATTGGGATCGTGGTCGGCCGAATACATCAGCCTGAGATCGATCGGCGATACCGATGCTTTTCCGCGGACGGACTTGATCCTCAAGCGCGTGCTCGCGCTTCATTCCACTCTCGACCTTGAAGCGGTCAAACCGTGGCGCGCCTATGCGGCAGTCTATCTATGGAAAGAGTTTGCCCAAACACTCTCCGAGCAAACTGGCAAGAAACGACAGGACTCGATTTTGCCAACCAATCGAGACGGTCGCCGAGGTCAAATGGGCCGCAAACGCCGAAGCCCCGCTGAATACTTTATGGTGCTGGGACCGCGCCGGCCGAACAAAGAAGACCTGCGATGAGATATTCCAGTGAAGAGGTTGCCGGCTCCGCTGACCTCGATGCAGGTCAAGGTATCGTCGACACGGCCACTATAAGGTCGCATCCACTGCCCATGATCGTGACCGCTATCGGGTTTTTCATAATCATTCTCGATACGACAATCGTCAACGTGGCGCTGCCGACGATACAAAGAGATCTCGGCGGCGGTATCTCGGGTCTGCAATGGATCGTCGGCGGCTATGCCGTCGTATTCGCGAGCCTTCTACTTGCCGGCGGCACCTTGAGCGATCGGTTTGGCGCGCGGAGTGTGTTTCTTTGGGGCCTCACGATTTTCGATCGGCTCGGCTCTTTGCGGCTCGGCGCACACGCTCGTCGAACTCAACATCGCGCGCCTGCTGCAAGGTGTCGGAGCGGCGCTAACGGTACCGGCCATGCTCGCTTTGCTCGCCGAAGCGTATCCGGACCGCCATGTCCGGGCCCGCGCGGTTGCCATCTGGGCGGCCAGCGGCGCTATCGGGCAAGTGGCAGGGCCGGTGCTCGGCGGGATGATCATCGCCGTGCTCGGCTGGCGTTCGGTATTTTTCATCAATCTGCCATTCGGTCTGGCTGCGATGGCGTTCACCAGCTATGGCGTTGCATGTTCGATGGTGCAACTCGAACGCAGCTTCGACCTGCCCGGCCAACTCGCCGGAGTCGCAGCGCTCGGTTTTCTCGCCGCGACCTTGATCGAAGGTGGCGAGCTCGGTTGGAAGGCGCCGCCCATCTTGGCTGGTTTTGCGTTATTCAGCCTGGCGCTGGTCGTCTTCATTGCGATCGAGCGAAGAAGCGCAGCACCGATGTTGCCGGTCGACTTTTTCAAGATACCGGCGGTGTCGGCGATCCAGAGTGTCGCGGCGATCATCAATTTCGCCTTTTATGGTCAGTTCTTTATCCTGGCACTGTTCTTTCAAAAGGCTTGGGGCGCCACGCCGCTCGCAACCGGCTTTGCCTTTCTGCCAATGACCGTGAGCGTGACGACTGCCAATCTGACGGTCGGACCAAAGGTTGGACGCATCGGCGGACGTGTGCCGATGGCCGTCGGGCAGCTGCTCTGTGCCGCCGGCTATATCGGCCTCCTGCGAGTCGATCAGTCCTCCGCCTATCTCGCGATTTTCATCCTATTGGCGATCATCGGCGCCGGCGGCGGCCTTGTCGTGCCGGCGATGACTTCGGCTTTCCTTGAAACCGTCGGCTCCGAGCGCGCGGGCATCGCGTCGGGTGTCTTGCAAGCGAGCCGTCAAATCGGCGGCGTCGTGGGCGTGGCGCTTTTCGGCTCCCTCGTTGCTCAGGCAGGTCTGGTCCGAGGCATGCACCAAGGGCAGGCGGTTGCGGCGGCCGCCATGCTGATCGGCTGTGCGTTGACCCTGAGCTATGTGTCTCGGGGCCAGGCAGCGAGAAGCGCCGCGGAGCTGAGTCAAAAAACATCCGTGCGGTAGGCTTTAGGGGACCAAAAGACAAGTTGGACGAATATAAAAAGTCCTGGTTAGGGTAGCAGCGGTCATCTCGGCGAGGCGTTGGTTCGCACGCTTCAGGACGCGAATGACGAGGTCGTTGGTATCGACATTGTGGAGTCGCCTTTCACAAATGCGGTCGGATCCATAATCGACCGCATTCACCTGCGGCGTTCCATCAAGGGCACGGACGCAGGTTTTCATACGGCGACCCTGCATAAACCACAGGGCGGGGAAATAAGTGTCAAAGAAGACCCGCCTAACTCTACTAATTTGCCTTTCTCATCTCTCGCCAGCAAAGCGGCAGTATCGCGCCTGAACTCCGAAGTTGTTCACTGCGCTTTTTTCATTCGATCGAACTGGGCCTTGAACTTTTTGCACGGGTCTACGTCGTCGACGCGGGGCGTAAACCAAACGTAATCGAAGGGCAATCGGCCATCGGCGTTAGTCAGCGCGTAACTTTGCGGTTCGGTCTTCTGTTGGTCGACTTCGACGAAAGCGATGCTGATCACTCGCTTTTGCGGCGCCTTTTCCTTGAGATAAACCGGAATGCCGTAATCGTTTCTGACATGGCCCGCGCCGGCCACCAGGATCGCGCCGTCGGGATCGCCGGCGGCGATCAGGCTCTCTGCCATCTGCGCGTCCCAGGCCCGCTGGACATCTACCATCGCTTTTACGCTTTGCTCGGATGCATAGCCGCAATGAGCGTCGCGGATATCGGCCGCCATTCGCTCGAACACGGGTTCGGGCGGCGGCCGGTCGAGACCGAGCTCGTGCGTCATTCCCGGCCCGAGCGCGGCCAGCCCCTCCCTGGTCATCTTTCTCGCAGTGGCAAGCGGCAGATTGGTCGGGACGATCCGGAGTTTCGCTTGTAGCGCGGCCTCGGCGATCGGTTGATACATTGCCCAATCCGGCCATCCGCGCTGGTTCCAATGCACTGCTGTGCCGAGCCCCGCGGCATCGTTCGGCGCGGCGGCGAGATGGTCGGCGATAGCGCGGGCGTCGTCGAGGCCGAGCATTTCAAAACCCACTGTGGGACGCCGTCCAACGGCGACCAGGCTCCGGAGCACTTCGGCCTGCAGCATGTGGTGGTCGGGGTTGTCGTGCCGCTCACCCAGAAGGATGATATCCGTGCGGGCCAAACGTTCGACCAGACTCTGGCGATCGATGAATCGAGCGGCAGAGACGTTCCAAATCTCCCCGGTGAGAGGATGATTTCGACCCAGGGGTGATTTCCACGACGTGGCCGAGCACCCTGCGACGGCGCATGTAACGGAAACCACGATCAGTGCGAGCAGGCTCGCCGTGTGAGCTCTTGCAATGAAACGCCCTATTGCTTTCACACCGCTAAACATTGGGTTCACCATCGGTTCCGGCTGATCCCGGCACCGGCATTTCCCGTCCATCTGCGAACCGAGCTGTCCGCATCCTTCAGGAAATAACCGCGATCGCGTTGGTCTCCAGCAGCAGTTCGGGCCGCGCCAATGTCATGCACTGAACCATTGTAATGGTTGGGACCTTCGATCCCAAGACTTCCAGCCGCGTAACTCCGGCATCAAGCGCAATTGTACATCGCGGTGAAAGGTTTTACGTTCTTCTTAATCTCATCAGTTTCGCGCCGTTGAAGCGTGAAGACGCCCGCCGCGCCTATTCAGCCGTGACGAGAATTCGGCAGATGCTGAAAATTCGGCAGTCACTTGGGCGGCGTGTCTAACTTTTTCAGAAACTTACGCGCGGTCCCGCGTTTGCTCTATGTCCGTGAATGTCGCAGCCCTGAAACCGTTCACACAAAGGAAACAAATGATGCGCACAATAATTACAAAAATTCGTTGGGCTTCGGCGGGGGCGGCATTGGCGGTGGCCTGCGCGCCGTGGATCGGCGCAGCTTCGCGTGCGGCGGAAGTGGGCGTGGAAACTAAGCGGGTTGCAACTGAAACCCTTAGCAACGTGCCGGGCAAAAAGCTCACGGCGATCGTCGTCAATTACGCGCCGGGCGGGAAATCGGGCGCCCATCGCCACGCCGGCAGCGTCTTCGCTTACGTGCTCTCGGGCGCGATTCGCTCGGAGAACTCCGCGACCGGACCGGCCAGAGTCTACAAGGCGGGCGAGAGCTTTTTCGAGCCGCCCGGCAGCCGCCATCTGGTCAGCGAGAACGCGAGCGCCAAAGAGCCGGCGCGTTTGCTGGCGATCTTTGTCGCAGATGACGGGGCGCAGCTTACGACCTTTGACAAGTAAGCAATGACAGGGCGAGACGGATTGTTTACCACGAAGATCACGAAAAGCACGAAGTTAAAAAAGTTAACTCCGAAACCTTCGTGACCTTCGCGCGCTTCGTGGTGAGTTCGAATCTACACAGAAATCCAGGAGAAAATTTATGAGTCTCGCGCTGCAGAATAAAGGGGGCTGGTTACCATCGGCAGGTTGACCATCGACGGAGGCTTCAACGCGTGATCGTTCGAGCCCCTATCGGAGCTATTTTCAACTTGCACCGCTCGTTGGAGCGGAATAAGGAGTCGCTTACATGGCAAAAAAAGTTGCAGTCATTATCGGTAGCCTGCGCGTGGCGTCTTGGAGCCGCAAAGTCGCGCGGGAGCTGATCGCTCTCGCGCCGCCGTCGCTGCAACTGGTAATCATCGAGATCGGCCAGCTGCCGCTCTACAATCAGGACTTCGACGACGACGGCAACCCGCCGGCTGAATGGCTGGCGTTTCGCCAGCAAGTAAAACCGTACGATGCGCTCCTGTTCGTGACCCCTGAGTACAATCGCTCGGTTCCCGGTTCGCTCAAGAACGCCATCGACGTGGGATCGCGTCCTTATGGCAAAAGCGTGTGGGACGGCAAGCCGGGCGCGGTGGTCAGCGTTTCACCGGGCGCGATCGGCGCCTTCGGCGCCAACCACCACCTGCGCCAGTCGCTGGTCTTTCTCAACGTGCCCTGCCTGCAAATGCCGGAAGCTTATATCGGCGACATCGCCAAAAGGTTCGACGACAGGGGCGCGCTCTCGGATAACAGCACGCGCGAATTTTTGCAGATGTTCATGACCGCATACGCCGAATGGGTCGAGCGCAACGCGAAGACGGCGTAAGCGTCGGCTATCTGGATAGGCGAGACAAACGCCAAAGGCGACTCACCAGTCAAGTCACAGGAGACAAAAGCAAAACATGAAAGTGATGCGTTTATCCGATTCCGCTAAGCCGACCGTGTTGATCGAAGAAAATATTCCTCGGCCGCAACCCGCCCGAGGCGAACTGTTGATCCAGGTTTACGCTGCGGGTGTCACTTCGAAAGAATTGCTCTGGTATCCGACCACGCACGATAAAAACGGCGAGCCGCGTAGCCGCGCCGTGCCGGGCCATGAATTTTCCGGCGTCGTCGCCGCCGCGGGTGAAGATGTAACCGGGATCGCTATCGGCCAGGAAGTGTACGGCTTGAACGATTGGTTTGCCGACGGCGCGACAGCGGAGTTCTGCCTCACGCAGCCGGGCAGCGTCGCGCCGAAGCCGGCGACGTTGACGCATGTCGAGGCGGCGTCGGTGCCGATCGCGGCGCTGACCGCGTGGCAGGGTCTGTTCGATCGCGCGCGGCTTCAAGCCGGCGAGCATGTGCTGGTGCATGGCGGCGCCGGCGCCGTGGGAATGTTCACGATCCAGCTCGCGCGCTTGCATGGAGCGCAGGTAACCACGACCGCTTCGCCGCACAACTTTGAATTCGTAAAACAGCTGGGCGCCGAGCACGTCATCGATTATCACGCAATGGCTTTTGAAAAAACCGTTGCGGCAATGGATGTCGTATTCGACACCGTCGGCGGAGAAACTCTGCAGCGATCCTGGGGCGTGCTCAAATCCGGCGGCAGGATGGTCACGATCGCCCCGGAGAGCGGGGCAAGCAGCGACGACCGCGTGAAGCGGGCGTTTTTCATCGTCGAGCCGGATCGCGAACAGTTGGTGCGGATTGCGCGCATGCTCGACGCAGGAGAACTCCGGACGGTCGTGGACGCGGTGCTGCCGCTCGTGCAAGCATCGGCGGCATACACCGGAGCAGTGAAACAACGGCGCGGCAAGCTGGTTGTTGCCGTCGTCTCATAAGTAAGGCGGAAGTCGGCAAAAGAATTCTGCGGAATAAGGAGAGCCCCCATGCCATACGTTACCGTCGGCAAAGAAAATTCCAGCAACATCGATGTCTCTTACAAGACCTGGAGCAGCGGGCAGCCCGCCGTCTTCGGCTACGGCTGGCCGCTAAGCGCGGACGCCTTCGAGGACCAGACTTTTGCACGGTAAACAGACATGAACGGCACACCGAAGACAGCCATCGTGACCGGAGCTTCACAGGGGATCGGCGCGGGAATCGTGAAGGCGTTTTTCGAACGGGGTTTCAACGTCGTCGCCAATTCACGGAGGATGACTCAATCCACCGAGGTTGCGGCATCCGACCGCGTCGCTCTGGTGGACGGCCACATCGGCGAACCGGCAACGGCCGCCAAGATCGTCAATACAGCGCAGTCTCGCTTCAAGTCGATCGA
>JBLMXG010000156.1:0-32306 GCA_050257635.1 Chloroflexota bacterium | reverse complement strand
TACAAATATCCCGGTCCCGGATTCGCGGGCATTGGCGATAACAGCGCGGAGTCGAGCTACTATACCTGGGTCGACCAGCACAACACCTTCGGGCTCGGCGAGAATGTGCCGATGTCCACGGGAAATTTAAACGACGGTTTGATCGCCATGAAAGACGGCAAGATGATCGTGCTGCGCATACCGTATCCGATGGGCTTTTACGCCAAAGGGTTCGACGGCCGCATTGACGATCCGAAGGCCGGTTGGAAGGGCCGCGGTCTATGGACCACAAGCGGCGATCGCACGCCGTGGTTGAAAGAAGGCGGCAAGGGACGGACGCCGATCGCCGTGCATTTCCAGATTCGGCCCAGTCCGCTGGCGAAGTAGACGGATGGAAAACATGGAGTACTGGAGTGATGGAGTAATGGAGTAATGGGTTTCAATCCGATGGCTCCAACGGACCCACTCCAGTTCTAAGTCGTGCCGAAGTCGTGCATTTCGCGTCGGCGGGGGAACAATCATGCCCAAGATTACACTCAATAACGTAACCGTATCCGACGCCTATATGGCTCTGCTCGCCGACCGAGGGATCGACTATTGGTTTGCCAACGCGGGGACCGATTTCGCGCCGGTCGTCGAGACATTGGCGAAAGCACAAGTGCTGGAGACCAAAGTGCCGACGCCGATCACTTGCCCCCACGAAAATACCGCCATGCATATGGCGATCGGTTATTTCCTCGTCACCGGCAGGCCGCAGGCGGTGATGGTGCATGTCAACGTCGGCACCGCCAACGGCATGAACGGCCTGCTCAACGCCGCGCGCGGCCATGTGCCGATGCTGTTCACGGCAGGGCGCACGCCGACCAATGAAGATGGTCTGCCGGGGCATCGCAGCCTCGACATCCACTGGACCCAGGAGATGTACGACCAAGCCGGCATGCTGCGCGAGTCGGTCAAATGGGACTATGAATTGCGCAACGGCCAGCAGCTCGAAACCGTCGTCGACCGCGCGCTCAGCATCGCCAAGAGTGAGCCCATGGGACCGGTCTATCTTTCGCTGCCGCGCGAAGTGTTGGCGCAACCGATGACGGAATTCACCTATTCGACGCCGTCGCGCCAGCATCCGGCCGCCCCGACCGCTCCCAACAGTGCTGCCGTGGAGGAAGCCGCAGCGCTGCTCGCGGGCGCGGAAAATCCTCTGATCATCACAAACTCGGCAGGTCGAGATCCCAGGGCATGGACCGCGCTCGGCGAATTCGCCGAGCGTTATGCCATACCGGTGATTCAATATCGCAACCGCTACATGTCGATCCCGAGCCGTCATCCGATGAATTTGGGTTACGAGCTGAGTCCCCTGCTCGACAAGGCTGACGTGATTTTGGCCATCGACGTCGCCGTGCCGTGGCTGCCGGCAAGCGACAAGGTGCGCGCCGATGCCAAGGTGATTCATATGGCGCCGGATCCGTTGCACGGGTACGTACCGGTCCGTGGCCATCCTTGCGATATCGCGCTGGCCTGCTCGACGGCGGAAGGGTTGCGCGTGCTGAACGAGACCATGGTCGAGCAGGAAGCGAGGTCGAAGGCGCGTATCGACAAGCGCCGCGCCGCGCTAGGCGAGGCTTGGAAAACGTTGCGCGAAAAATGGCGGAAAAATCTTGAATCGGCAAAAGACAAATCGCCGGTGCATCCGGCGTGGATCACGCAGTGTATCAACGAAATCAAAGGCGAGGACACGATCGTGATCAAAGAGTCGCCGCTCTTGCAGGAGCATATCGACTTCTCCCAGCCGGCGACGCTATTCAACGCCGGCGCCGCCTCGGGACTAGGCCATGGTCTCGGTTGCGCGCTCGGCGCCAAACTGGCGGCGCGTGATCGGCTCGTCATCGGCACCCACGGCGACGGCTCGTACATGTTTGGCAATCCGATTTCGGCGCACTACGTCGGCGCCGAGCAGGAGCTGCCGGTGCTGACGGTACTTTTCAACAATCAACGCTGGCAGGCCGTGCGCCGCGCCACGGTGGGACTCAATCGCGACGGTTACGCGGCCAAGAGCCCGCACCAACCGATCACTTTCCTCGACAGCATTTCGAATTACCAAAAGGCCGTCGAGTGCGCCGACGGCTACGGTGAAAAAGTCACCGATCCCACCCAAGTGCTGCCTGCTCTCGAGCGCGGCCTGAAGGCGGTAACGGTAGAGAAACGCCAGGCGGTGATCAATATCATCTGTTCAACCTAACTCTATGACTCGATTGCCGTTGCGAAGACCAAGACGCGGCGAGGTCAGAAAATCGAGCGGCATTCCTGTTGGAATTGTTTGTTACCGTGAAAATTGAGCGATGATTTACGCCGATCATAACAGCGCTTGTGCAATGGCTGCAGAGCACAAACTGACGAAGAAACCCCATGCTCGAAACTAAGGCATCTATCCCCTTGGTCGATCGAGTCGCTGCCGTTTCTCAACTGCGTTTCTCGGGCAGCAGCCATATCAGCCTGCCCTGTTGTAATCTCGAAGAGTTCAAGCTCTTTTATTCTCAAGTCATGGGTCGGGAGCGGGTCCATCTGATGTGGGACTGGTTGGAGCGTTGTGGGGTGCCGAGTTAGCCCTGCCGGGGCGGCGACACCGCGCTCAGCTATTTCCGCGATCTTTCAGGAAATCTTTTCGAAATGTAGTGTCGCTAGCTCGACGCAGGCTCCGGGTTCGCGCGCGGCGCGAAACAGGGTGGCAGCTATACGATCGACTTCGCCGGTTTGAACTACCGCTGGGACGGTTAAAAGATAACCCGCCTCGTTGCCATCGCAAAAATGAGAAGCGACTAACGGTGACGCCAAAATTCCACAATCTTCTCTCCTTGTGCGAGTTGTTTCGACGCTCACCTGCTGAACTTGCCGACTAGCTTGCTGAAGACCGTTCGGAGCAACCCGACGGGCTCGGCATGAACGGAAAATCCTCGAATCTTTTCAACTTCGTCTCCGCTCGCCTTGAGCGTGAACTGAGGCTGTTCTGGCAAACTGCCGCTATCGGCGTTCCCCGCGCCTAAGCGCCGAGGATATTTAATCCCATTCCTATTACTGAGAAGCGGAGCGCTACCAAGGTGTGTCAGCGGTGCGCCAAACTTCCTTCTATGGCGCTTGTGTCGCGTGGCACTGGCCTTGCCATTGTAGTGATTGCGAGCGGTTTATGGTGCATCGAAATGGCTACGAACATGGATACACACACGACAGAGAAAATCGAGGAGAGAACGATCGAGAGAGCGCCGGAGGATAGGTCCGAATCGCCGGGTGAAGTCACGGCAAGCTATGCGCGTGCGAAACCTTCAAATCGTCCAGTTTATATTCCGATAAAAACGAAATTTGTGATCGCCACCGGCGCGGCCGCCGTATGGTTCTCGGTCTCGCTCTATTTGGCTTTGCCTTGGCTCGAAGATTTGTCCCGAGTGGTTGGGGCCGTGCCGGCGATTTTGATCATTCTCTCGATCGCGCTCATCCCGGGATTTTTGAACGCGCACATTCTCACCAGTATCGTTCTCGATAAGCCGCCGCCGCTGCGGCTGGATATAACCTATCCGCCGCTGAGTCTCCTGATCGCGGCGTACAACGAAGCCGACAACATCGCCGAGACTCTTCGCGGCATTTCAATGCAGGATTATCCGGGCAAGATCGAAGTCGTGGTTGTGGACGACGGCTCCAGCGATCGAACCGTCGAGGTCCTCGCGTCGTTGAAAATGCCCAACCTAAAAATCGTAAAGGCAAAACATGGCGGCAAGGCCCATGCTTTGAACGAGGGACTCGATCATGTGCGCCACGAGATCGTCGTGACGATCGATGCGGATACGTTTCTGCACCCGCAGGCACTCAAACGGATCGTCGCGCGGATGCTAACCGACCCGCCGCATACTGCCGCCGTCGCGGGCTGTGTGCTGGTGAAAAATTCCCGCGAGACTTTCATGGCCCGTTTACAAGAATGGGATTACTTCACCGGTATCGCTTCAGCTAAGAGGCAGCAGTCGCTTTACCAAGGCACCTTGGTTGCACAAGGCGCGTTTAGCGCATTCCGCACCGACGCCGTGCGCCGAACGAAAGGATGGCCCTCGGTCATTGGGGAGGACATCGTCCTGACCTGGGCGCTGCTGCAAGAGGGGTGGCGGATCGGATTTGAGGCAAGCGCTGTCGGTTTCACGCGCGCGCCTACCGATTTCAAAGGATTTTTTCGCCAGCGCAAGCGCTGGGCTAGAGGCATGATCGAAGCGCTCAAACGGCATGGGGCGCTTTTATGGCGCCGCTCCCGTCTTGCAAGTTTCTTTATCGGCGTCGATTTCGTTATTCCGTTGATCGATATCTTCTATACTTTCGCTTTTCTTCCGGGGCTTGCCCTCGCATTGACGGGGAGATTTTACATTGCAGGACCGATGACCTTACTGGTCTTTCCGATCGCTTTTTTCATCGTCAGCGTGATGTACCATAAGCAGAAGCAAGTCTTCGACAGTCTCAATCTCACTGTTCGGAGCAATCCTTGGGGGCTCGTCGTGTATATGCTGATCTACCAGGCGATTATGTCGCCGATCTGTGTCGTCGGTTATGTGCAGGAAATTCTCGGCGCTGTAAAAAAATGGTAGGCCCGACGCGCTTGCCGGTTCGACCATGATCGGGGCTGTGCGGTTAAAGATATTTGACTGTGGCGCCGCCTTTCCTGTGGAATCGGCCGCTTTTGCTTTGCGCATCGCCGCACAGCCGCTTTAGTGTAGCCTAGTCGAATTTTTCAATTCCGCTTTACGCCGGCATAAAGATTGTGTTGATCGGCTACGCGATTCGTCTGCTGGCCGATGACGAGACTGTGTCGCAATGCGCAACCTTCCCTGACTGTCATGCTGACCGAGAGCGAAGCATCTGCTTTTCTCGCAGGTTACCACAAGCAGATTCTTCGCCTGCGGCTCAGAATGACATTATGACACAGCCTCGACGTCAGGGTGGTCCGTACATCACGGATTCAAATTCATCAAGGGGCGGTAAATCTCTGGCTGCTCATTTATTTGTCAAAGCACGCAAACGACCAGAAACCTCGGTTGCCAAATATATCGTAATAAGATAATATCGTATCAGGATATAAACGTTGAAAACCTTCAGTCGCGCAGAATATCAGGCGATGGCGGAGTTGCGTTATCACATCCGCCGCTTCTTGCGGTTCAGCGAGAACGCCGCGCGTCAAGCGGGGATCGAGCCGCGACAGCATCAGTTGCTCTTGGCCGTAAAGGGTTTGCCCGACGGCCTGAAACCCAGCATTGGTATTTTGGCCGAAAGGATGCAGCTGCGGCATCACAGCACTGTCGGCCTGGTCGATCGCCTCGTGCAGCGCGGTCTGTTGGTTCGATTGCGTGCTGCCGATGACAAGCGACAAGTCTTGGTCAAATTGACCCGCAGCGGGGAAGAATGCCTGCGAAAACTGTCTTTGCACCATCTGCAAGAGCTTCAGACCGCGGGGCCCAGGTTCGCCCGCGTACTGACAAGCCTGATCGAAAACACCGCGATGAAGGACAATCGAAACAGCCCTTGGCCCCGGCCGGGACGTAAAAAGACCTATAGGAGGGAAAGCGCCCGTGGCGAACCCGAATGAATCGACCGAAGAATTGTTGCTCGATGTAAAGGTTGCCGAAGCATCGACTTGGTACAAGTTTTATTTGAGCCAGGAGAAAAAAATCCTAGGTGGCGCGGCCATCGGCGTGTTCCTCATCGTCTGGGAACTGGTCGGCAACGTTTTTCAGTGGATCAATCCCATGTTTATGAGCGCGCCGTCGTTGATTTTCAAGGCGGCGGTTCAGCTCTTTGTCTCCGGCGAGATTTACCACGACCTCTATGTGAGCGGTATCGAGTTTATCGGTGGATATTTGCTCGCCGCCGCAATCGGGATTCCGTTTGGGCTGATGGTGGGTTGGTACAAGCGAATGAGTTATGTCTTCGATCCCTTTATCAATGCGATGAACGCGACCCCGCGCGTCGCATTGCTACCGCTGGTGATCATATGGCTGGGGATCGGGATTTTGTCCAAGGTCGGCATCATTTTTCTCGGGGCGGTTTTCTCCATCTTGATCAACACTCGCGACGGCGTCAAAACGACGCCGATCAATTTGTTAAACGCAGCTCGGAGCTTCGGCGCCTCCGAGTGGTTGATCTTCAAGACTGTCGTATTGCCGTCAACGATTCCTTTTATTCTAACCGGCCTGCGTCTCGCTGTCGGCCGGGCCCTCGTCGGGGTTCTCGTCGGCGAGCTTTATGCGGCAACGGCGGGTATCGGTTTTATGATTACGGTTGCGGGCGCGACCTTCCAGACCGATAAGGTGTTCGTCGGCGTTCTGATTTTCGCTCTCAGCGGTATGATCGGCATGGAGTTACTCACCAAGCTTGAGCGGCGATTTGATCGATGGCGACCGCAGGTCGGCTCGACATAGTAGATTACTACGATACGACATCGGGAGCATTTTTAAGAAAGCGAAATGTTTAGTTGTCAGCGATTCTTTGTTCGGCAACATCGATAGCGCGCCAGACTTATTCGCCTTATTTCATAAATCAGGCTGAAGCGTTTCTCGCGCGGACTCTTACCAAATGGATGGGTGTGTCTATTTGTATCTTTATAGCAAGCAACGAGGTGTTACTTAAATGAGCGGAGTTGTAGAAAGTGTCGGAAACTTGGAAAGACTCGATGACCGATTAGGAGATTTTACCAGAGACAAGCGAGTTCTCGTGTTATCCTGGATGGCCCTGATCGTCGGCGCGTCGAGCGCCGTCGTCGCTTACGTGCTGGTTTGGTTGATCGCGGTCATAACCAATCTTGCATTTTACCAAACGTTCTCATCGGTATTTCAGTCGCCCGAACATCATCGTCTGGGTGATTTCCTGATTTTGGTCCCGGTAATCGGCGGTCTCATCGTCGGATTCATGGCGCGCTACGGGTCGGAAAAAATACGCGGCCATGGAATCCCCGAAGCGCTTGAGGCCATTCTCTTCGGTCGCAGCCGCATGGAGCCCAAGGTGGCCGTGCTCAAACCGCTCTCGTCGGCAATTGCCATAGGCACCGGCGGCCCTTTTGGCGCCGAGGGGCCGATTATTATGACCGGCGGCGCGGTCGGATCCATCTTTGCGCAGTTTTTTCAGCTTTCCTCGGCGGAACGAAGAACGTTGCTGGTTGCGGGCGCCGCCGGCGGCATGTCCGCCATATTTGCTTCTCCGGTCGCCGCGTGTTTGCTCGCCGTCGAGTTGCTGCTCTTCGAATGGCGACCGCGCTCCTTTATCCCCGTGGCCATCGCCGCGGCCGCGGCCGCGGCGCTCCGCGTGCCGCTTCTAGGCTCCGGCCCGATATTTCCAATTCATGCTCACCCGAGCTTGAACGGCGAAGGGCTCGTCTTTGCGTTGATGGTGGGCCTTCTGGCTGGCTTGGGCTCGGGCCTCTTGACTGCGTTGGTGTATGGATTTGAAGACCTTTTCGGTAAATTACCGATTCATTGGATGTGGTGGCCCGCAATTGGTGGATTATGCGTCGGCATCGGCGGACTCATCGAGCCGCGCGTACTCGGTGTCGGCTACGACACGATCCACGAACTTTTACGCGGGGAGATCGTCGGTCCTGTCATTCTTGGCATTCTCATCGGAAAGGCGCTGGTTTGGTCTGTCGCCCTCGGCTCCGGAACCTCTGGCGGCGTGTTGGCGCCGCTTTTGATGATGGGAGCGGCGTTGGGCACGCTGGTGGCGAGGTTTATTCCGATCGGCGACAGCAGCGAGTGGGCTTTGATCGGCATGGCTGCGATGATGGGCGGCACCATGCGCTCGCCGTTGGCCGCGATGATTTTCGCTCTAGAAGTGACTCACGATCTCAACCTGCTTCCGGGATTGCTGGTCGGCTGCATCGCTGCACACGGGGTTACGGTCATGCTACTGCGCCGATCGATCCTTACAGAAAAAGTTGCGCGCCGAGGCTATCATATCAACGCCGAGTACAGCGTCGATCCGCTTACCAGGGTGCGCGTCGGTGAAGTCATGGACAAGATCGCGCCGATCATCCCGGCCGATATGCCGTTGACCGAGTTGTCCGCGCGCATCGCGCGCCACGATCCGCAAGTCACCCGCCACGAAGGTTTGCTGATTGTCGATAAAAATCAGCAATTGGCAGGCATCATCACGCGCGGCGACATAGTGGCGGCGCTCGAGCAAAACGGCCACAACGCGACAGATGTTCTCAGCGCCGGCAGCCGTGATTTGATTGTAACCTATCCCGACGAAATTCTTTACGAGGCCGCGACAAAAATGCTGCGTAACAATATCGGCAGACTGCCGGTGGTGCGCCGGGAAAACCCGCGCCGTATTCTTGGCTACTTGGGCAGGCGCAATTTAATGGCCGGCCGCTTGCGCCAACTTGAAGAAGAACACCTGCGTGAACGGGTGTTTCCACGGCGCTGGCGGCCAGAACCGAAAACTGTTGCCTGCAGCGACAAGACGGATCAAGTTCTTCCGGCTTGACTTTAGCGAATTTGTGCCGAGCCTTTTGCCTGGTCGTGCCTGGAGAAGTTACCCTGCAGCGTCACGACGGCGCCTCGAGTCGGGGAAATCGGCTTCGCAAATTGAACCCTTCGTTGAGCGGCAAGTGATTATGTAGCCACACCTTTGCGATGGCGCGCCGCCCCAATGTGGCCTAACCCGATCGTCGCTATGCCGAGCACGAGATGAACGAGCTGGATGACCCAGTGCGAGCCGCCGACCAGCAGCGAGGATTGGATCATCCCCAAGCCGGCGGTGATCGCCCCGACGATCAAAGCGACCGCGGCAAGGGTCCAGCTGCCACCCTTGGAAAGCGCCTGGGCGATCCCGATCACCCAGAGGGCGCCGACCGCCAGCAGACCGAGCAGCATATGCATCGAGATTAAATTCAAAGCGCTACCCGACCAAAAAAACAGGCCGAGGATGAGGGCAAGAATTCCGGCGAGACTCAAGACCACCGACGCGGTACGTATCACCATAGGAATGCAATCTCCTTCTCGATAGCTTGCTCGCCGCTGCTCTCGAACTCAAAAATAGAGATTCGGTTGATGCAACGGCGTTCAAGGTCTTGCCCGTTCTGTTAGCAGATTTTTGGGCGAGTGACGACCATCGTCATTGGCGAGGCTTATCCGCTCTTCGGGCGACGGTTAGCGCGACCGCGGTGCTTAATCGTCGGTCGATAAAATACGGCTCTGGCGCAAGCAATTCTGCTTCGCGCCCTCTGGTTGTGACGCCACGTCTGACTCCGAGAACAGAAAACCCCAAAGAAACCCAAGCCAATATTTACAAGCTTAATCGTTGATGTAGTCGATTAGTATTAGTTTGCCGTTATTTTGAGCAATATTGACCATTTTAATACATACATAGTAGTATAGAGGCTGTCTATGGCCCTGATAAAAGTTATCATCGCCGACGACCATGTGCTGTTTCGCGAAGGTCTAAAGCGCATCCTCTCGTTGGAGAAGGAGATTCTGGTCGTTGGGGAGGCCGCCAACTGCGCGGAAGCCATTGATACCACAGCGAAGGTGCAGCCGGACGTCCTTTTGATGGATCTCAAGATGCCGGCCGGAGATGCAGTGGAGTCGTTGGTCAAGATCGCCGAAAAAAGCCCGACAACCAAAGTGATTATCCTCACCGCCCACTCCGAAGACGAGAGCGTGTTGAGCACGGCGAAACATCGCGCACGCGGCTATGTCCTCAAAGGAATATCGGTGCCGACGCTGATTGAGGCGATCAAAAAAGTCAACGCCGGTGAAATATGGGTCGATCCGGAGCTGCCGGCGGGAGTCGATTTTGAGCGCATCGCAAAGGGTTTGTCGCTGGAGGTAGGAGTGCCGGCGAACCAAACGCTCAACGGCTTGACCAAGCGCGAGCTGGAGATCCTCCAGTTGGTGGCCGAAGGATTATCGAACGAGGAAATCGGTAAAAGGATTCTTATCAGCAAGAAAACGGTCAAAACCCACCTCACCAATATCTTCGACAAACTGCAGGTCAACAACCGTTTCAAAGCCGCCCTCTGGGTCATGCCCAATTGGAAGAAAGAAAGCGCATCGAACAAGCGCTGAGCGGTTACAATTTGTTGACGGATTGCCGCGTTGTCGGTAACTTGATCGAGACTCTCCGGAGCGGCAGCCTAATCGATGATTTCATCAGATTTGCGCGGTGATTTAGCGCCGACGGGTAAAATTCACGCCGGCATCAATTACGGTAATCCAGTGCTGGCGTCGAAGGACGCCGCCAGCGGTGAATTGCGCGGTGTCGCAGTCGATCTTGCGCGCGAGCTTGGCCGGCGCGTCGAGTTGCCAGTCGAGCTTGTGGGCTTCGACGCGGCGGGAAAGATGTTCGACGCCGGAAGAGCCGGAGCTTGGGACATCGCGTTTCTCGCCGTCGATCCTGGACGGGCCGAGGAAATTGATTTCACCGCGCCTTACATCGAAATCGAGGGCACGTATCTCGTGCCGCCCGGCTCGCCGTTGCGAGCCATCGGGGAAGTCGACCGCGCCGGCGTGCGCATCGGCATATCGGCCAAGAGCGCCTACGATTTGTTTTTGAGCCGCTCGATCGAGCATGCCGAGCTGGTGCGCGCACCTGGCCCGGACGCCGCCTTCGCGCTGCTTCTCGATGGCAAAGTCGACGTGGTCGCCGGCGTGCGTCAACATCTCGATGCCAACGCCGCCAAACTTGCCGGCGCACGGGTGTTTGACAGCCATTTCATGGCAATTCAACAAGCGCTCGGCATTCGAAAAGGCCGGTCTGAGGGCGCAAAATATTTGCGCGCCTTCATCGAGGATGTAAAAGCTTCGGGTTTCGTGGCTCAGGCGATCGACAAAGCCGGGGTGCGCGGTGTGTCGGTGGCGCCGGCCAGCCGCGATTGACCGGGAGGGCCCGTGGCTCAGCCCGGCCTCTCGCTTGAGGCGATGTTTACCGGTTTCATGCCCCTTGACCGAAACTCTACGTATTTATAGGCTGGCGCAAATCCAGCGGGCGGCTGCCGGCTCATCAAAGATCTTGCTTTTTTGGACCAGGTTTTTCCCAATGGATTCCGCGCTGCTTTAATGTGCAGTGCGACGTAGCTGTTCATGATGTCTCACTGAGCAAAATTCACATCGTTCAATTTTGTTTGCGACGACGGAGGAGACAGATGAAGAAAATTGGTTGGTTTTCAGCTCTTGTCCTTTTCCTGGCTGGTTTTGCGGTTGCGGCCCATGCGGCGTCGGATTTGAAGACCGTGAAAATGGTCATTCCCCGAGGCAGCACTTTTGTATTGAGTTACTATGGCGCGCGCGATGCAGGAATTTTCCGCAAGCACGGCATCGAAGTCGACGTGGATGCCCGCCCCTTTGCCGGGTTCATGGCCGGTCTGCCGAGCCGGCAGGTGCTCGTCGGCACCTACGCCGGCCTCAATGCCGTTGAACAGATGATCAACGGCAAAGACATGATCGTCATCGGCGGCGGACTGACATCGATGCAGGATGTCTGGGTGCGCAAGGACTCGCCGCTGAAAAAGTTATCCGATCTCAAGGGCAAGAAGCTCGGAGTGTGGTCGCGTGGGGCAGGTGCCACCAAGGCGCTCGAAGTGTTGTCGGTGGATGGCTTCAAGCTCGACCTCAACAGAGACGTTCAGACCATCGAGATTGCCGGCCCCGCTTTGACGGCGCTGCTGGACAGGGGTGAGGTGGATGCGATGTTCAATCTGAGCTCCCTCTCGATCGCCGCTGCGTCGCAGCCGGACAAGTATCGCGTGTTGTTCAGCCCCGACGAATACTGGAAAGAAAAAACCGGCGCGCCGTTGGTATGGTCGGCGCCGACCATTGCATGGAAAGACTGGATCGACGAAGATCGTCAGCGCGCCAAGAATCTGGTTGACGCGCTCCACGAGTCCTGGCAGTGGCTGCGTCAGAACTCGGACAGGGCCGTGGAAAAGTACGGCAAGCTCGCTGCCGTCCAGAACGCTGCCGAAGCCGCGACGATGAAAAAAATGCTCCAGGCGGGCGGCATCTTTCTCGACAAGTGGAACCCGAAGATCGTCGATGCACAGTGGAAATTTCTCGAAGTGGCCAAGCAGGTGGGTATCATTAAAGCGGTGCCCGCCAAGGACAAATACTCATTAATCTTGCGTTAAGGAAAACCTTCCGGTGAAACTGCTCAGGCCAGAAACAGTGCCTGGCCTTCTGTCGGCGGTCGGCCTTCTACTGCTCTGGAAGGCCGTGTCGCTGTTTTTTCTCCCCACTTTCCTGCCATCGCCGATACAGTTGCTGGGTAACGTTGGAGCTATATTCAGCCATGCTTCCGCCTATCTCATCATCGGCAAGACCCTACAACGAGTCTTCGCCGGGCTCGTTCTTTCCATGCTCGTAGGCTCCACCCTCGGGCTAATCATGGGACTGCGCCGGTCGGTGGGCAGTTTTTTTGATAGCTGGATTATGGTGTTTTTGACATTTCCATCGATCTCATGGGCGTTTCTCTCCGTGCTCTGGTTCGGCCTGTCCGAGGTCGCACCGATCTTTACCGTGGTACTGATCGTATTCCCCTACGTCACCATGAATGTTTGGGAAGGTGCCAAAGCGCTCGATAAGGAGCTCACCGACATGGCGACGGTGTTCAGAGCAAAACGATTTTTGCTCCTGCGCAAAGTCTTGATACCGCAGTTGATGCCCTACATTTTTTCGTCGCTGCGCATCAGCTTTGCGCTGTCGTGGAAAATCGCTCTGGTGAGCGAAGCCTTTGGCGCCAGCCGTGGCGTCGGCAAAGAGCTTACGTACTGGTTTCAAGGAACCCGCGCCGACATGATGCTCGCGTGGGGCGTAAGCTTTATGGTCCTGATGGTTTTGATCGACACCTTCTTTCTGCGGCGGTGGGAGAGCCGGGTTTTTGCCTGGCGGCCAACAGCGGCAACGTGAGGACAACCATGTCGTCTCCAGCGGTGGTGATCGAAGGGTTGAGCAAAAAGTTTCCCAGCCCCACAGGATTCGGACAGTTCTCCGTCATCGAGTCTTTGAGCCTGCAAATTTCCCGCGGCAGTTTTGCCAGCATCGTCGGGCCCTCCGGCTGCGGCAAGAGCACTCTCCTCAACATTATCGCCGGCATCGAACCCCGCGACGGAGGCGAGGTGCGCACCGTCGCCCAAAACGGTACCCGTTCCAGCGCGCGTCTTGGCTACGTCTTTCAAAGCCCGCGATTGCTCAACTGGCTCACGGTCGAAGACAACATCAAATTCGCGCTGGAAGCGCAGAGCATCGACCGCGCCAGTTGGGGCGAGCGGGTGAAGAAATACCTCGACATGGTCGGTCTCGCCGGCCAGGAGCGCAATTTCCCGCTCAAGTTGTCCGGCGGCATGCAGCAAAGGGTGGCGATCGCGCGCGCCTTGGCGATCGAGCCCGACATTCTGTTGATGGACGAGCCGTTCAGCCATCTCGACGAAATCACCGCGCGCAAAATGCGCGTCGACTTGATGCATATCTTAGAGCGCGCGCGGCCGACGATTCTGTTCGTCACCCACTCGCTGCGCGAGGCGGTATTTCTCTCGGAAGAAGTTTATATGATGAGCGTCAAGCCAGCGCGCATTTTCAAGCACCTGCGGGTGGATATCCCGCGGCCGCGCGAGCCAGAGGACCCGCGCCTGTTCGATTTGGAAAAAGAACTGGTGAAAGAGTTCTTTGCGGTGCTGGAGCAGGACTATCGATGAACAAGCAGACTACCCTGCGCTGCCTGTCGATTCTTTCTTTTCTCGGGTTGTGGTGGTTAGGGTCGCGATTCAGCGCGCCGGAGATTTTGCCCGGTCCGCTCGCCATCGGCAAAACCATCGTCGACAATTTCACTACGCCCGGGCCGGAAGACAAGACCGCAGTATTTCACATCGCGATCACACTGGCGCGAATATTTTTTACCTTTGGTGTCGCCATGGCGCTGGGCATCACTGTCGGTCTGCTCCTCGGGCTCAAACGCAAGGCGGAACTGGCGTTCGGCTATTTGCTTCCGATCGCGCTGACAATTCCGACGCTGCTGGCGGTATTCCTGTGCGTCCTTTGGTTCGGTTTCAGTGAGGCGGGCGGACTTTTTGCCGTGATCATGACCGTCACGCCTTTCGTCACGGTGAACATGCTCGCCGGAACCAAGGCCCTGGACAAAGAGCTGATCGACATGGCCCGTGCCTTCCGAGCCGATAGGAGCCTCCTGGTCCGCAAGGTGCTGATCTGGCAGCTCATGCCATATATCTTTTCCGCCTTTCGCTATGCCTTCGGCATGACTTGGAAAATCGTCGCCTTGGCCGAGACCTTTGGCCTCAAGTACGGCATCGGTTATATGTTCACGTTCTGGTTCGAGCAGTTCAACATGGAACAGGTGATGGCCTGGATTATTCTTTTCGTCGTGATCATGTTGGTCCTCGAACATGGCGTGATCGCGCGCGTCGAAGAAAAGCTCTTCGCCTGGCGGCCGGCGCACGCGATTTAGTTTAATTGGGGCCAACTAGCTCTGGCTATTTGACCCCAAAGGCGACATCGAGTTGAGCCGCATCGCCGCTCCGCCCCTTATTTTCCCAAGCGTTTCAACGCCTCCAAGCGATAGCTATCATCGATAAAGTGCTGCGGCGGATAGGATTTGTCGAGTCCCTTGTTTTCAACCTCCAGCTTGATGACCGTTTCCATGCCCTTCATGCTCGGCGCAGCGTTATTATCTATTGGCTTGAGATCCTGCACGACTTCCTTGTATGCAAGCTCGGCGTATTTCCTGCTCACCTTGAAATGCTTGATCATGGCCTGGATCGACGCTTCCTTGTTTTTCGGATCGTTGAGGAAGCGCATTGCCTTGATCATCGCCATGAGGAAGCGCACGGTCTGGTCTTTGTGGCTCGCCATCCATTTTTCATTTCCGGCGATTACGGTGAACTGGTAGTCGGGAAGGTATGTCGAGATATCGGCCACTACATTCAGGCCATCTTCCTTGGCTTGGTACGACGTGGGGATCGTCACCATGGCCGCAGCCACTGCGCCCTTCTTGACCGCGGCGTAGCGCGCCGGTGTGCCTCCGACGGTAAGTAAATCGTAGTCCCCGGGATATTTGAGACCACGGGCGGCGAGAATTTTCTCCAAGAGTACCGTGCTCCCGGAAGTAAGATTGATGACGCCCATGGTGCCACCCTTGAGATCCTCAACTTTTTTATACTTCGTGCCGGTGATGAGATAGTAGAGCGCTTTGGTAAAATCCCCGGCGACGATTTTGACGCCGGCGCCTTTGGAAATGGCCACGACGGTGCCCTGAGTATTTGCCGGGAAAAGCAAATTGGTGGAATTCGCTGAAAGCGCTTGAACCGCCTTGGCGACGGAATCAGTTCGGAACTCGTGCACGTCGAGATTTTCCTGCTTGAAAAATCCCTGTTCCCAGGCAACCCAACGTGGCCAGTGATCGCCGGCGGTCGAGAGAGTCCCCAGTTTGATTTCGTCGGCCGCCCACGACGGACCGTTCCATTGTCCGACGGCGCCGAGCACGAGCATCACGCAGGTCCCGAGCGCTAGTTTTTTCACAAATGTTAATGAGTCCATGAGCGTTTCCTCCCTTTCTAGAAAAAATTCCGCAGAAATTAGACCTTCGACTCATACCACGGCGCGATCTTTCGTTCGGCGTACTTGAGAACTTCGAAGGTGACATAGCCGCCGATGGCGAGGAGAGTGACCCCGACAAATGCATCCGCCGTCCTGAACGCTTCCGAGGCCTCCGAGATCAAATAGCCGATGCCCGCACGCGAACCGAAAAACTCGCTGACGATCGCCCCAACGATCGCTCGTCCGACGCTCAGGCGCAGGCCGGTCATGATCATCGGAATCGAGCTGGGCAAAATGACCTTGAAAAAAATTTGCCGCGGTGTGCCGCCGAAAGCACGCACGGCCTCGACCAATCGGGCGTCCACCGTCGTGATGCCGGTGTAGGTGTTGAATAACACCGGAAAAACCGCCGAGATAAACACAATGGCGATTTTTGAGGCGATGCCGACGCCGAGAGCGGTGATGAAAAGCGGCGCGAGGAGAATCACCGGCGCGTTATAAGCGATCGTTACCCACGGGTTGACGACATTCTTGATCGCGCGGTTGAGCGCCATGATGACACCCACGGCGATGCCGACTACGGCACCGACCGCGTAACCTAGGATGAATTCAACAAACGTCGCGTAGACATGGCGAAAGATTTCACCGCGCTCGAGCAACTTGAAAAATGCCTCGGCAATGCGCGTCGGTCCGACGGACACGAGAGGATTGTGGATCAGGAGCAGATCGACCAGTTGCCAGATCGCAAGGCCCAAGATCACCGATATGAGGGCGTCGAATTTCTTTTCGTGGGCGCGGTAGACAGTCAGGACGGCGCTCATTTTTATTCCATCTCCATGCCTTGGACTTGATGCTGCAACTGATGAGTGTACCAGGGCGAGATCCAACGCTGCAATGTTTCCAAGGCTACGAATGCAGCAATGCCGAAGACCACCAGAACGACAATCCCGACAAATACTGGTCCTGGCATGAAACGTTGAGAGTAGAGATAAACCATAAAACCGAGACCGGCCTCGGCGCCAAACAACTCCCCTACCACCACACCGATCACGGCGCGGCCGACGGCAAGCCTCATGCCGGCGATTATCGCCGGTATGGCATCGGGGATCATGACCTTGAAAAAAATCTGCGCGCGCGAACCCCCGAATGCCCGCACGACATCGATAAGATTTTGCCGGACCGATTTGATGCCGGTATGGGTATTGAGCAGTATTGGGAATACCGCGCCCAGGAAAACCACCACGGAGGTCGGAAAAATTCCCAAACCAAACCACACCACGATAATCGGAGCGAGGGCGACGCGGGGAGTCGCGTAGATGCAAGATATCCAGGGGTCGAGATAGTTATTGATCTTCGGTTGGGTCGCCAGGATGAACCCGAAGGTCACACCGATGACCATGGCGAGAACAAAACCATAGAAAAACTCAAGAAAGCTGAAATAGCAGTTTCTGATCAGCTCGCCGCTCCGGTACAGTTCCACGAAAGATTGCGCGACTTGCCACGGCGAAGCCAAGAAGTGATCGATCGCATAGGCCTGAAAATAGCTGGTGTGAGTCAAACCATCGTAGAGCAATTGCCAAAGAGCGATGCCGGCGAGCACCGACAGAGTGCCGGTAAACTGCGGCGATCGCCGCAAGGATAGCGACCACGGTGCCGTCTTCACGGCGACGCTCATAAAAGCTCTTCTTCCATTTCTCTGCCCATGGATTTCAAAACCTCGTCTTGAATCAGATTCCAGACGTGATCGGCGAGGGCGAGAAATTCTGGACTTCGCTTTATCGTTAGCGGCCGCGGCCGCGGCAGCCCGACCTTGACGATGTCTCGGATGCGCGCAGGCCGTGCGGAAAAGACCACGATGCGATCGGAAAGAAAAACCGCTTCCTCGATCTGGTGGGTGACGAAGATCACGGTCTTGCGGGTTTGTCGCCACATCTTGAGCAACTCAGCTTGCATGATCTCGCGAGTTTGAGCGTCCAAGGAAGCGAACGGTTCGTCCATGAGGAGGATTTCCGGATCGACGATCAGCGCACGGGCGAGGTTGACGCGCTGTTGCATGCCGCCCGATAGCTCGTGGGGGTAGTGCTGCTCGAAGCCTTTCAGGCCGACCATCGCGATATATTGCTCGGCTTTTTTGCGGGCCGCTTTTTTGTCGATGCCTTGAAGTTCGAGGCCCAAGATGACGTTGTCGACGACCGTGCGCCAGAGCAACAGGGACGAGTCCTGAAAAACAAAGCCCTTGTCCGGGCCCGGTTTGATGACAGCTTTCCCGTCCAGGAGAATTTCGCCGTCGTCGCGAGGTATCAAACCGTCGAGAATGCGCAGAAAAGTCGTCTTGCCACAGCCGCTCGGGCCAACCAGTGAGATGAATTCCGATGGAAAGACCTCGAACGAAATATCGTCGAACACCTGGATCGGATTGAGAGATCTCTGGCTGCGGAAGCTCTTGCGCAGGTGTTGCACGATGAGCTTCGATGCGGAGTTGTCGGCCATGATCGATTCAACGTGTGCGGCGCTCGCTTTTGCCTCTATATACCAATCAGGCTTACAGTCAAGGCGATATTGGAAATAGCGGCTGCCAACGCCGTATGCCTCGAGTAGCGAATCGATGATACGCTGTTAACGAGGGCATTGCCTGAGCGCGTGCCCCGGTGCTAGTGTTTCAGCAGGGAAGAAGGAGAGCCGATCATGGTGGATTCCGTCCTCATCGAGATTCCGTACACGGTAGATACGGGAGAAAAGCTCGTCAATGCGAGTTTCGGCCCCAACAATATTCGCCGTAGCCGCACCGGTACCGACGACAAGAGAGCGATGACGGTCGTCAACGGCCGGCCGTTTACCGATCGGTTCTCATTGGATGAACAGGGCTTCGTCTTCGTCGAGCATAAGACCAAGGTCGCTGACTTCTTCGACGCCGAGCAGTTGAAGCGGGTCTATTACCCGGAAGTGGCGCGGCTGATCCAAGAAACGTCCGGTGCATCGCGCGTCGAGATCTTCGATCACACGCTGCGCTCGGGCGACGAGTCGGAGCGGGAAGAGAAGCTTATCCGCGAGCCGGTGCTCTCGGCGCATAACGACTACACGGAGTGGTCCGGCCCCAATCGCTTGCGTGAACTTCTCCCCGATGAGGCCGGCGAGCTGCTCAAGCGCCGCTTCGCGATCATTCAAGTGTGGCGCGCGGTCAATAAACCGATTCAAGCCAATCCGCTCGCGCTCGCCGACGCCAAGAGCGTGGCGATGGAAGATCTGCTCGTCGCGGAGCGTCGTTACCCGCATCGGGTCGGGCAAACCTATCGATTAAAATACAATCCGAACCATCGCTGGTTTTATTTTCCCGAGATGCACCGCGACGAAGCGCTGGTGTTCAAAGTCTACGACTCGGAAAAAGAAGGGCGGGCCCGCTTCACGCCTCATACATCGTTCGCCGACCCCAACTCGCCGCCCGGTGCGCCGGCGCGGCAGAGCATCGAGGTGCGGGCTTTGGCGTTTTTCGAAAACTAGCGCCGAGGTGTCTCCCGCCTTCGGTCCGTGAGTTCGGTTCTCTCCGTTCGAACGATACCGCCGATTCCTTTACGGGACTTCCCTCGCGGCTCATTGTTCTATATACCTGAACTCCAGTCCAGGGAGTTCTTCAATGATGAAAAAAGGCTCGTTTGTCCTTGCCGGATTGATCGTTGCGGCTTTGGTCGTGTTTTTTGTCTTCAGCCGCTTCTTTGTCGATCTCTTATGGTTCAGTTCGCTGGGCTTTCGCGACGTTTTCACTACGACCTGGTTCACGATGCTAACCGTCTTTGTAGTCGGCGCTGCAGCGTCGTCGACGATTCTAGGGCTCAACGGCATGATCGCTCTGAAAATTAAATCTGCCGCAGCGCGTCGACCACAGAGCTTTAGAGTCATCCGTCGTAGCGCGGAGGGGATTCCCGAAGTTATCGAACTTTCCCTCGACAGATTGCCCCTGCGCCTGATTGTCGCGGCTGGATCTTTAGTCATTGGCTTGTTCGTAGGTTTCGCCCAATCGAGCAACTGGGACACTCTTCTCAAGTGGTTCTATGCCGTGCCCTTCGGACGGTCCGATCCTTTGTTCGGCAACGACCTCGGGTTCTATGTATTTGCGCTGCCTGCCTATGAATTGCTGAGAGATTGGGCGCTGTTGATCGTTTTTCTATGCGCTGCCAGCGCTGTCGCCATCTATCTGCTCCGGGGTGAAATCGATTATCAGCAGACGGGATTTCCTGCCCTGAGCGGTGCGGCGATCCGGCATCTTTCTGCGCTGCTGGCGATATATTTTCTGGTGAAAGCCGGCGGCTATTTTCTGCAGCGCTACGACCTTTTGACCGCCAATAACGGCATCGTCTTCGGCGCCGCCTACACTGATGTTCATCTGCGCTTGCCGCTGCTCGTAGCTCTCATCGCCGCGGCACTGATCGGCGCGGCGCTGTGCGCTTACAATATATGGCAGGCCGCTATCCGCCTGCCCATCATCGCCGTCGCCATTGTCTTTTCGATATCGGCGGTGCAAACCCTCGTGCCGGGCGTGTTTCAGAGTTATTGGGTGAAACCGGACGAGTTGAAGCTCGAGACGCCGTATATCGTGCGTAATATCGAGTTCACTCGATACGGGTTCGGACTAAACCACTTCACCGGCGCGCCGTTCCCGGCGAAAGGAAAACTCACGCCGGACGTGATCGCGGCGAACCAGGCGACGATTCAAAATATTCGCTGGTGGGATCCCCGTCCGCTTGCGGATACCTATCGGCAGCTCCAGGAAATCCGCCTTTATTACGACTTTCGCGATATCGATGTCGATCGCTACACCATCGACGGCAGCTACCGGCAAGTCTTGCTCGCCGCGCGCGAGCTGAACCAGTCGAAGCTACCGGCCGATGCGCAGACCTGGATCAATCAGCGCTTCAAGTTTACCCATGGCAACGGCATCGCGATGAATCCGGTCAATCGCTTCGATGACGAAGGGCTGCCGGTTTTTTACATTAAAGATATTCCCCCTGTCGGTCCGCCGGAGCTGAAGATTGACCGCCCGGAAATCTATTTCGGCGAGGAGACTCGAAACTATGTGGTCGTAGGCGGCGGCACCAAAGAGTTCGACTACGCCAAGGGTCAGGAGAACGTCTACAATGTTTATGAAGGGCGCGACGGCGTATCGCTTCGCAGTCTATGGACGCGCGCGCTGTTTGCCTGGTACTTCGGCGATTTCAAACTGCTGATCAGCGATAATGTTACTTCTTCGAGCAAGATTCTGCTGCGCCGCTTGATACAGGATCGAATCCAGCGGATCGCGCCGTTTCTCCGCCTCGATCGCGATCCGTATTTGGCCGTGAACGCAGGGCGCTTGGTTTGGATGCAGGACGCTTACACGATTAGTGACTCGCTGCCGTATTCACAGGCAACCCAGCCCGGCGGCATCAACTATATCCGCAACTCGGTGAAGATCGTGGTGGATGCCTACGACGGCAATCCGGTCTTTTATATCGCAGATCCGACCGATCCGGTCGCGCTTACGTACCAGCGAATTTTCCCGACGCTGTTTCAGCCGATGAAGTCGATGGCCGAGTCGCTCCGCAAGCATATCCGTTATCCCGAAGATCTGTTCATTATTCAGGCCAAGGTGTACGGAACCTACCATATGACCGACCCGGAGGTTTTCTACAATAAAGAAGACTTGTGGAATTTTCCGCGGGAATCTCATCAAGGTCAGACCGGCGTGATGCAGCCGTATTACACGATCATGCGTTTGCCGGGGGAGCCGCGCGAAGAATTTATCTTGATGCTGCCGATGGTGCCGAACAATCGCGACAACATGATCGCCTGGCTGGCAGCGCGCTGCGACGGCCCGAACTACGGCAAAGTGATCGAGTATGCCTTTTCCAAGGACAAGCTCATCTATGGCCCGGCCCAGATCGAGGCGCGGATCGATCAGGACACGACGATTTCGCAGCAGCTTTCGCTGTGGAATCAAGCCGGTTCCCGCGTCATTCGCGGGAATCTCTTGGCGATTCCGATCGATGATACTTTACTGTACGTCGAGCCCTTGTATCTCAGTGCCGAGAGCCGGCAGTTGCCCGAGCTGAAGCGCCTGATCGCCTCCACCGGAGATCGAGTCGTCATGGCGCAGGATGTCGACAGTCTGCTCGCTGAGCTGGTTACGCCCGAGACGCGCAAGCCCGCCGTGATCACATCGACCACCGCGCCCTCGCCGGGAATGCGCGCGGGGGCGTTACCGCCCGCGGGGACGAACGCGGAAGCTCTGGCTCACTACCGCCGCGCGTTCGACGCGCTGAACAAGGGCGACTGGCGCACCTTCGGAATAGAAATGGATCAGATGCAAAAAGCCTTGCAAGCGGCACCGGCAAAGCCGCCGTCATAGATGGGTTTCATTCAATTGCAAAAAGTTCCCGCGCGTTGTCGCGGAAAATTTTTTCCCGGATGGCGGCTGAGAGACTTTGCGCTGCTTCGGCGATGACCTTTTGCGAGTCGGGCCAGGTGCTGGCGGGATGGGGGTAGTCGGAGCCGAACATGACCTTGTCGGCGTCGAGGACGTTGCCGACCATTTTCACGCCGAGCGGGTCGTCGACGAAGCTGATCCAGATTTGGCGGTGAAAGTATTCGCTCGGCAACAACTTTGGAAGTTTGATCGGGCCGTCGCCCGTTAGCCTGCGGCCCTCGCGAGTGCGTTGATACCAGATGTCGAGACCCTGAATCATGCTGGGCACCCAGGCGAGTCCCGCTTCGGCCATGACGATCTTGACGTGTGGGTGGCGATCGAGCACGCCGTTGAAAATCAGGCCGGTCATCGGTTCGAGCAGTTGCATGCCCGGCGGTTCCTGGGCGTAGCGCGATGCTGTAGCCACGACTAGATTGGCGGCACCGCGGTTAGCTTCGTCGAGGCGGGTCTTTTTGACCAGCACGGCGAGATGAAAACCGATGGGTATGCCCAGTTGTTCGGCGAGGGACCAGAACGGCTCCCAGCTGCTATCGTATACCGGCGGTTCGGCGCGCGAGGCGAGAATGTTGACATGGCGCAGTTTGCTCCGTTTGGCGAGACGCGCGAGCTCGTTATGGGCGGCTTGCGGATCTTCCAGCGAGAGCTGCGCGACGCCGATCAGGCGTTCCGGTTTGGCGGCGCAGAATTCGTCCAGCCAGTCGTTGTAAGCTTCGTAACAGGCGCGTCTCAGCTCGGGATCTTCGATCGGCATCGGGTCGGTGGGGCCGTACATGACCGAGACCTCGGCGCCATCACGGTCCATGTCTATGAGCCGTAGATCGGCTGTCGTCGGGCGCAACTCGCCCTCGCGCATCACGCCGCCGCGCTCGATCGCCCACATCGCGCCGCTACCCTGCGCCGCGGTATAATAACCGTGCGGGCTGAAGGTCCGTCCTTCCCAGGTCCAGAACGAGCCTTTTTCGTTTTCGACGACCTGCGGACCGCGCTCGCGCAGATTGGCGGGCAGACGCGCAGTCCAAAGATCTTTCGGCAGCCAGCGTAAATCGATATGATCGTCGGCGGAAAAGAAGCGGTATTGCGGACTATTTGCCATAAACGCTCTCGATATAGTGGCTCGCTTCAAGCTCTTTTACTACCGAATTATCGATGAAATCCTTGGGGTCGGCGTTTTTTGCCTTGGGCAGATCCTTGGCAAGGATGTCCAGCGTATCTTTGATCGCTCGTTGCGAGGGGTAGGGGACTTTCAAAAAATAGGGTCGGAGATAAGTGTAGCTATTTTTCAAAACCTCTCGATCCGAGATCCGGGTATGCTTGGCGAGCACGCGGAGGGCAAATTCCTCGTTGGTCGTGAGAATCTTCGTGCCTTCGATCATCGCCATGAGAAATTGCTTGGCTTCGAGTCGATTGGCGGCGAGAAAAGATTTTTTGACGCCCAGACCCGACGACACGTAATCCACACCGAGGCTCGACATGTCAAACAGGAGTTTGAAACCGGCCTTTTGCGCCACGAAGGACGAGGGCGGCGAAAGCGTGCCGGCTTGCACGACTCTTGCCTTAAGCGCCGCGACGATCTCCGGAACGCCGCCGACGCCACGAATGGCGACGTCTTTATCGGGAACCAGTCCGGCGTCGCGCAGAGCCAGACGGGTGGCGAAGTCGGTGGAGCCGCCGATGCCCGAGACGCCGACGATCTTGCCTCTTAAATCTCGTAAGGAATTTATTTCCGGCGCGCTGTGCATGGTGAAAAGAAGCTTGTCGCTAAAGTTGCCGATCAACACCGCATCCGCGCCGCCTAACACCGCGGCAGGCACCGTGCGGCTGGAAACACCCTGAGCGAACTGCACCGAGCCGCCGACCAGGGCCTGAATTGTGCGTGCTCCAGTGACGATGTAGCGCACCTCCATACCCTGTTTTTTGAATGCGCCGCCTTCGATGGCGACAAATAGAGGCGATTGCAAAAGCGACACTGCGGGCACGGCGACGTTGACGATCTTGAGCGGCGATTCCGCGGCGGTCGACGTAGACAGCGGCGCCAACAGTAAAACCAATTGCAGGATTGAAATCATCTTTCTTTTCATGGCTTGCTCCCGTTTCCTGGGCTCAGAGCCCCGCTTACTCCAAGCCGGCTGAAATGTCCAGATCGTTAAAATATTCACCTCAGGGAAATCCCGAGCAAGATAGCGCTGAGCGCCGGGGTGCGAAAAGACTGCCGTCGAGATAGCACCGTGGCGATCGAGCGGAGGCTCTCTGCTCGTTCTATCGCGGCCTGGTTTTAGTTTGCGGGCTTGCAGGATTCGAGGCTACCCAAGGTATGCGGGTTTTTTCCCGTCGGGCATTCGGCTCTCTGGTTGGCCTGTGAACGGAGGTGGCACAGTGTCAACCAGCGTTGGTACGATCGAATCCATCGCCTGGCTCCCCGATTCATCGCCATTTACGTTGACACAAACAGCGACCTTGAATAACTTTCGTCAAACGATTCGATGATATTCTGAAAACAGGGTGAGGTCGATCATGAAAATCGGTTTGAGTCCTCTACAAGGGCAAGCGGGTTTTGATGAGACTTTGCGCGAGTGCGAGCGCGCCGAAGCGGCGGGATTCGATTCGGTGTGGCTCGGAGAACACCACAACAATCCGATTCTACATCCCGCGCCACTGATCGGATTGGCGGCAATTGCGAGCCGCACCAGCCGGATTAGTCTGGGCACGGGCGTGCTCTTGCTGCCGCTCTATCACCCCATGATAGTCGCCGAGGAAGGCGCGATGGTGGATATGATCTCCAAAGGCAGGTTGATTCTCGGCGTCGGCGCGGGTTACGCGCCGGAAGAATTTGCCGCCTTCGGCACTTCGCTCAAGGAGCGCGCCAGCCGGATGGAGGAAGGCGTGAGGTTGCTGCTGCGGCTCTGGACCGAAGAGAAAGTCACTCATCACGGCAAACATTTTCACGTTATCGACGCCACCGTGGCGCCCCGCCTGGCGCAGCGGCCACGCCCGCCGATTTGGTTCGGCGCCTGGGCGGAGGCGGCGGTCCGCCGCGCCGCGCGCTTGGGCGACGCCTGGTTCGTCGGTCCTTCGGCCAGTCTCGACGAGATCGCGGCGAGCGCGCGCTTATATCACCAAGCGTGCCGGGAATATGGCAAAGGGGAAGGAGAAGTCGCGCTGTTTCGCTACGTGTTTGTGGCCGGCACGACTCGAGCCGCGATCGATGCGGCGGGCGGCGCATTTATCCAGGCATTTGAAAGAATGTATTTTCGTTGGCCGCATCCGGTAGTCAGACGTCCGCCGGGCGAACTCACGATCGACCGGTTGGCCCAGGACCGGATTATTTTCGGCGACCCGAGCGCCTGTGTTGCGGAAATCAACCGTTTTCGGCGGCAGTTAAACGTCAAGCATCTGGTCTGCCGATTTTCCGTGCCGGGAATTCCCCGCGATGCCTGCGAGCGGTCCTTTGACCTTTTTACGCGCGAGGTTATGCCGGTGCTTAGAGGATCGGAATCAGCTTGAATGCGTTGCGGTAACAATGCGGCGCCAAGAAATCCAGTGAAGGATTCAATGCTGATCCTTTGGCTAGCGATGTTTTTATTTTTTCAAAGCGCGCCGGCGATGGTCGCTCGAAGCCTTCGCTGGAGTCAGATTGCGTTCTAGCAACGCCACGGTGATAAAATCACTCCTTCGGCGGGCGCAGTTCGAATCGCTGCTCTCGCAAGTGCTCGAGCCGCTCCACTGCTCTGGCTCGACATTGACAGCAGGCGAGATTGGAAAAAGAGACATCGCGGCATTTCTGACATTTCCAATGCCGGCAAAAAGGGCATTTTGCGTCGAAGAGAACCCAAAAGTGTGTGGTGAGTGCCAAGTTGATCAACCTTCGTTTGCGGGCAATTTCAACAGACGAGAGTTAGACGTCAGCGCAGACCATCTGTTACATGCGACGCTGATCTTAAGTTAGATTATTGCAATCCTCAAGCGAATTCCCCGTCCGTGGTTACATTTTTTGCGACCGAAAAGACTTGCGGTCAGGTTAGTGAACAGGGACGGCAAAGTTTTGCAACCGATTGTCCGCGTTGGTCAACTTGGTCGGCTCGAGGTTCGACTCCCCATGGCAAGGCCGAGCGCATCGAACTCAATCTGTTTAGGTTAAATTTATCCTGGATGTAATCACCGCTCTGTCGACAACGACCTGCGCGCTTGCTTAACTGAAAGCGCGGTCGTCCGATTTGCGCAAGGTTAGTGTTTCGATATTTCACCGCGGTACCAGGATGGCGGATTCCAACTTGACTACGAAACAGCGCGTTTACACTCAGCGGTGCTCGCTGGCGGAATGGGCTCGTGTCCACAAAGACAAGCTTTGGTGGTTGCATAGCGCGTACGCTTTGCTGCTCGGAGTTGGCTTTATGTGGCTGGGGAAGCACAATTTTACCTATCTCCGGGTTGCGGTGTTTCACATAAGCTTCATCTGGCTGACCAGCCTGTTGTTGCCGCGGTTTCTGGTCCATCCACTAGTGCCGGGCCGATGGGCGCCGCAAATCAAGCTCATCGTCAATTTTTTCCACAAAAACCTTTACCAACAAATGCTCTTTTTTGTTCTACCGATCTATTATTTCAGCGCTACGTTGGGCTCGCTCAATATTGGCTTTGTGGCTCTGGTCGCCATTTCCGCACTGCTGTCGACCCTAGATATTGTTTACGACCGCCATCTTGTGGTGAGGCGCGGTTTTAATGCGGCTTTCTTCGCCTTTAATCTTTTCGCTCTGATCAACGCCATGCTGCCGATCCTCTGGAGCGTAAGCAATACGGCGACCACGCGGATCAGCGCTCTGCTGGCGTTGCTAGGGTTCTTGACGCTGCGCTATCCGTCGTCGCCGTCAGGTTTACGGCGTGCGGCGACGGTCTTTGCGATGGGGCTCGTGATCTTGGGTGGAGTCGAGATCGCGCGTCCGATGATTCCGCCCGCGCCGTTGCGCCTGACGAGCGTGGATTTTGGCCGAGGTTTCGAGCGCGAGACGATGCAAGTGCTCTCGCCGGTGAGCGCGCTCAGCGCGGGCACCTCGTTGCAACTTTACGGCCTCACGGCGGTGAAGGCGCCGTTGGGACTCCGGGAAAAGCTTCGACACCGCTGGTATCAGGACGGCAAGCTGATCTGCGCTTCGCCGCTGTACAATATCGTCGGCGGGCGAGAGGAAGGGTTTCGCCTCTGGACGAGCTGCACCTTCAACGCCATTCGGCAGGACACGGAGCTGCGCCTCGATCTGGAAACAGAGGGCGGTCAGCTTATCGGTCGTGCAAAGCTGACCGCCGCGAGTTGATAAAAGCGCGACAGTAGGCTGACCTGCGGTCGTTGAACGCTCGAGTTCGTGTTTTCGAACGGTGATTTCATTCCGCCGCTCGCACGAGACGGACGCCGGAAGGTTCGGCGCGGTTGCCGAACAGGATCAGTTTCGTGCTGCCAACGTTGGTCAGCTGGTAGTATTCTTTGGCGGACAGGAAGACGATGTCATTTTTCTCCAAGATTCGTTCGTCACCTTTCAATCCCTTGACCGAACACCGACCCTCAACGACGAGGAAGGTTTCCGGCGATTGGTGGTAGTGCATCGGCGTGCCGTCTCCCGGCTCGAAGTGGAGCATCCATGAGCGAAAGTTATCGGCGCCGAAGAGGTGGACGTTGCGGAGATTGTCCTTGTCCGCTTCGGCGATTTTCTGCTTCAGGCTGATAAATTCCATAAATCCTACTCGCAGGCCGCATTGACGCACAGTAATGCGATCGGGCTGTAGTCGTCGATTCGCGCCTCCGATGATCGAGTGGCTCTATCGCATTGCTGGGCGGGGACTCGGTTGCCTGCTTGCTCCCTTGTTGTCCCGGTCGCGACCGAGCGGTCTTTCGATGGCGTCCCTTGACCGCGGCGCCAAATCGCGGCTCGCGGCACCGCACATTTTCGCTCCCGGCCGGTAAAAATTCCCAAGACGGCTCGCGGGGCAATCCTTTCTGCAGCTAGAAAATCAAGGCGTTGACCGGGCGCGTCTCGTGGCATGCGGGTTGCTTCGGAACCTTCCGCAAATTGAGTTGATGAATAAATTAACGAATCAACAAGGAGCGGAAAAATGAAACTGATCAAAGCGACAATTTTGGGCGGACTACTGGTTGGGGCGCTGCTAGTCCCTACAGTGCCCGCTAGGGCCGATGACCGCCACGATTTTCATATGCCGCCGGGCCATATGCCGCCAGCCGGCAAATGCCGAATCTGGTACCCGGGTACCCCTCCAGGTCGTCAGCCCCCTCCGGGAGATTGCCGCCTGCTGAGCCATCGAGTGCCGCGCGGCGCCTATCTCATCGGTCATGATCGGAGGTGGAATTATGCGGAGCTGCATGACCGCCGTTTTCGGCATGAGGACTTCTACGGTCGCCGTTACTTGGGTCACAAAGAAATTTACCGAGACAGCCGGGAAGTCCGCCAAGCTAGGAAAGATGTCTACCAGGACAGGCGTGATCTACGGAATTCCTACGACGAGTTGAGAAAAGATCGAGCCGAGCTGCGCAAAGACATTCGCAGCGGTGCGAGCAAGCAGGAAATCATCCAAGGCCACCGCGAAGTCCGCGAGGACATGAAAAAAGTCACGGACGCGAAACGAGATCTGCGCCAGAGCCAGGATAAGCTGCGTTCGACACAAGACGATATCCGCCGCGACCAGCGACGGCGATAAGGAAAACTTCAAGCACCCGCCCGATCGCTCCCATGAAAGCGGGTCGGGCCGGTGTAGCGCAACCTGCGGAGAATTTCTCCCTCTCGACAGTTCTGTTTAAGCTCTCTCTTTTTATTAGCTCATGCGGAGCCCGTAATTCTCAGACCGTCACTCCAATGTCTCAATCAGCCACTTGACGTTTAGTATCGGTGGGTTAAATTCGCCGCAGCTCGGTATGCTGCGGTTCCGGTCGTTTTTTTGCCGCGCGAACTGGCCATCGGGAATAATTTATTGTGGGAGGTGATCCATGGTGGTCTTGCACGTCACGGTTCAAGTTAAGCCCGCGTGCTTAGCTCAATTTTTGGAGGCCGTGCGCCACGACGCGGTTCACTCGGAGCGCGACGAGCCTGGCTGCCTCCGCTTTGATGTCCTGCAAGACCGGGATGACCCCAACCGGCTTTACTTCTATGAAGTTTACCTGGATGAAGCGGCACTGGAAGCGCACCGGCAAACGACCCATTTCAAGCTTTACGCCGAGCAGACCAAAGACTGGTTGGCTGCGCCGCCGCAAAGACGATTCGGCAAGAATCTGATTCCCGACGATACGGCTTGGCGTTAGCGGTACCGTAAAGCGCGATCATCGCCGAATGACAACGCCATCCGGCGCGTATTCGGTCCTCCTCTTTCCCTGTCGCCCGCGTTGCAGCCCATTCGAGGAGCTGCGCAAAAAGGGGCCTTGCCTGAAATTTTGCGAAGTCGTAAGGTAGCCCGCCGATGGGTTTGGATTAATTGGCATGGCCCTTTGATTTGACGCTGTAGCTCGGTCTTTCGGCGCCGTCCGATTCAGGAGGAACTATGAAACTTCCGCGGCGGTTTCGGTTATTCGGCCTCGGTCTGCTTGTTGGCGCATGCGTGACGTTCCACAACGACGCTCGCGCGCAAGAGAAAATTCGCCTCTCGCACAGCGCGTTGGAGAGCAGCAACGCGGTCTGGTATGTGGCCAAGGACCTGGGCTTGTACAAAAAATATGGTTTGGACGCCGACTTACTTTACATACCGAGCACGACGACCAGCGTTTCGAGCCTGGTGGCAGGCGACGTGCAGGTCGCCAACGCCTCGGGAGGGGGCGTCGCCAGTGCAGATGCCGCCGGTGCCGACCTAGTGATGGTCGCCTGCTATCTCAACTCATTGCCGTACGAATTGGTCGTCAACGAGAACATCAAGTCGGCGGAAGATTTGCAAGGTAAAAGCGTCGGCATCAGCCGATTGGGCAGCGCTTCCGACGTTGCGGCGCATGCATTGGTTCAAGGCCTAGGCTTGGACCCCGATAAGCAGGTCATGATCATGCAAGTGGGGGGCTCCGCGGAGAGAGCGGCTGCATTTCGCACCGGCAGGATCGCCGCCTTTCCCTCGCCACCGGGTATAATCTACTTGGCCAAGGGCATGCCGTTTCGGATTCTCATCAGGACGGCGGATTTTAAGAAGCGGTTTGAATTTCCTTACATCTGCGCGACGACGACCAAGAGCTATCTTGCGCACAATCGCGACTCGGTCAAGAAAGTGATTATGGCGCATATCGACGCGATGCAATTTTTCAAGACCCACAAGGAAGAAGCCAAACGAATCGTCGCCAAAAACAGCCGAATCAACAATGAAAAATATCTGGAGGCCGCGTACAACGCCACGGCAAAACTCTATGACGAGGTGCCGCTGGTGACCCGGGCCGGGGTCGAGACGCAAATTAAGGAAGCGATGAAACGCAAGCCCGGCACGCAGCTTCGCTTCGACGATATGGTGGACCAGAGCATCGTCCAGGAGTTGCAGAAAAGCGGTTTCATCGACCGAATCTATGGGCGCTGACGGTCTCGTTCAAACGGCGCCGGTAAAAGCGGCGGAGATCGACGCCAAGTGCCAGCAGCGATTTCTTACCGGGCGGTGCCGGCGGGCGCCTAGTGCGCGGCGGCGCTTCGCTCGCCGACCATAGCGGAAAGTGCATGAGTACCAAAGGTCGCGCCGCGATTCTGGTGGAGCCGAAGAAGCCGCTGGTGGTGGATGAGATCGAATTCGCCGACCCCGGGGCGGACCAGGTCCTGGTCAAGATTTTCGCCAGCGGAATTTGCCACTCACAATTGCACACGATCGGTCGTCCGCCGCGCCCGGGGCGGCGCCTGCCGGCGCTGCTTGGGCACGAATCCACCGGCGTTGCAGTGGCATGTGGACGGGAGGTCAAGCATGTTCAGGAGGGCGACCATGTCATCACGACCTGGGTCGATCGAGATAATTCGAAAACCCCTCTCGCTCTAGTGGATCACGCGCTCAATGATCGGGAGCAGTACACGGCGCTCTGGCAAGGTCGAGAGGTGTCACACTCGGCTGCAACCTGGGCAGAGTACGCGCTCGCTTCCGAGCGCGTGGTATTGCCGATGCCGAGCGATGTCGCTACCGACGTGACGTCGATCATCGGCTGTGCTGTGATGACCGGGGCCGGCGCGATCATCAACACGCTCAAAGTGCGGAACGGCCAGTCGGTCGCAGTCTTCGGCGCCGGCGGTATCGGGCTTTGCGCGATCGCCGCCGCGGCCATCGCCGACGCCCATCCTCTCATCGCGGTGGACGTGAATCGCGACAAGCTCGCCTTTGCCCGGCGCTTCGGCGCCACGGATGTCATAAACGCAAACGAAGTCGATGCCGTGGAGGCGATCAAAGATTTCACTCGTGGCGGGACCGATTACGCCATCGATGCCGTCGGTCTGCCGCGGACGCAGGAACAAATTCTTCGCACCGTCCGCGCCGGCTATTCCGGGATGAATCGCGGTGGGACGGCATTGCTGATCGGCATCACGCCGCCCGACACCAAGGCAGTTCTCGATACGAATTTGTTCGTTGGCAACCGCTCATTTACGCGCACCAGCGGCGGAGACTGCAAGCCGGAGCGCGACTTTCAGATCTTCCTTCGCTGGTATCGCGAGGGGAAGTTGAAACTGGACGAGCTGATCACGAATCGCTACAAATTGGAGCAGATCAATCAGGCTGTCGATGACCTTGAGCACGGAAGAATCCTCGGGCGCGGCATCCTGACGTTCGGCGACTGAAGATAACAGAGTTTCTAAGTTTGTCATTCCGAGGAGCACCGCGACGAGGAATCTGCTTTCAAGAGTTGGTGGGGAGTGCCGGAGAAAAGCGGATCCTTCGCTGGCGCTCAGGATGACGCCGGTCGCTCAGACACGCTTGGGGACACAACGAGTAAATTTTGAGGAGAGAAATAGATCTACGATGAGTGCACAAGAAGCAGATAAACCGGTCGGCAGGGACACCATTCGTTCGCGCCTGGTTCTGGAGGTGGCCGCGGAGCTGGTCGATCATCCGGAATGGCCGCACCGCCAGGCGCGGGTGAGCCTGCGGCCGCAGGGAGCGGAGGGTTGGGCGGTCAACATGATCGCGAGCGACGGTCCGGCCGCCGTGGACCTCGTCGCCACGGGCGAAATGCAGGTCGCGATCAGCAACCCGTCGATCTTTTTGGCGCTCCCCGTGCGCGGCACGGGGGCCTACGCCAAGCCGGTTCCGTTGCGCGCGATCACGGTCATCCCATCGCCGGACCAGCTCGCCTTTGCGGTGACAGAAAAAACCGGACTCAAGTC
>JBLMXG010000155.1:0-5038 GCA_050257635.1 Chloroflexota bacterium | reverse complement strand
GGCGAATCATCGGTGCGGATAAGAATCGGCAGATCATGGTTCAAGCCGTTCAAGTAGTTCAAATCGTTCAAACGGTTTTCTGACCGGCATTTTGAACGTCTTGAACCCATGGAACGATTTGAACCAGGGCGGGCAGGATGTTTCTACTGATGGGGAGGAATATAAGTTGCGCGTAGCAGTCGACATCGGCGGAACATTTACGGACGTCGTCGTCTTTGACGAGGGGAACAGCTCGTTGACCTTGGCCAAGACCCTGTCGACGCCGGCGGAGCTGGCGCGCGGTGTGCTGGAGGGACTGACCAAGGCCGAGGTGCGTTTCGACGAAATCTCCAGCCTGATTCACGGCTCGACGGTGGTGATCAACGCAGTGATCGAGCGCCAGGGCGCCAAAACCGCGCTAGTGACGACCAAGGGCTTTCGTGATGTTTATGAGATCGGCCGAATCAACCGGCCGGAATCCTTCAACCCGCGCTTTCGTAAGCACCGCCCGCTGGTGCCGCGCGAAGATATTTTCGAAGTTACCGAGCGCATGCTCGCAGACGGCTCGGTGCGCACGCCCTTCGACGAGCAAGAAGCGCGCGAGGTGGCGCGCACTATAAAGGAAGAAGGCTTCGAGGCGGTGGCGGTGCTGTTTCTTCATTCCTACCGCGCGCCCGAGCATGAGATCCGAATGTGCGAGATCTTGCGTGAAACCGAGCCGACATTGTTCTTGAGCGCTTCTCACGAGCTGTCCCGGGAATACCGCGAATACGAGCGGACCTCGACGGTTGCGGCCAACGCTTATGTCGGGCCGAAGGTAAGCCGATACTTGGGCGATCTGGAGCGGCGTCTGCGTGACCAGCGCTTTGACGGAAGCCTGATGATCATGCAATCCAACGGCGGCTTGTCCGATGTCGAGATGGCGCGGCGCCAATGCATTCAAATGATGGAGTCGGGCCCCGCGGGCGGTGTCGTCGGTACCATGGCGCTCTGCGAGATGCTCGATCTCGACGCCGCCATCGCCTTCGACATGGGTGGAACCACGGCCAAGGCCTGCGTCATCCGGCGCGGCGAACCGAGCCTTTCGCCGGATTATTTCATCGGCGGTTACAACGAAGGGCTGGCGATCCGCATTCCCGTGCTCGACATCGTCGAGGTCGGTACCGGCGGCGGCAGCATCGGCTGGCTCGACGAAGGCGGCGGTCTGCATGTCGGCCCGCGCAGCGCGGGAGCCGAGCCCGGCCCCGCATGCTACGGCCGTGGCGGCAGCGACCCCACGGTGACCGACGCCAACGTGATTCTCGGCCGCCTGTCGCCCGACAAATTTCTCGGCGGCGAGATGCGTCTTGATCTCAGCGCCGCAGAAAAAGCCCTGCGCGAGAAATTGGCCCTGCCCTTGTCCGTCACTTTGGAGCGAGCCGCCGCCGGAATGCTCCAGGTTGCGACCGCGGCGATGGCCAACGCGGTGCGCCACGTGACCCTGGAGCGCGGCTTAGACCCGCGCGACTTCACCCTGGTGACCTACGGCGGCGGCGGTCCGTTGCACGCCGCGTCGGTGGCCAGGGAGTTATCGATCGGAAAAATCCTCATCCCTAACGCGCCGGGTCATTTTTCCGCTCTCGGTATGCTAATGGCCGACCTGCGCCGCGACTATGTTCAGACGCTGTTCGAGCGCCTCGACGATTTGGAAATGTTCCAGTTGGAAGATCAGTTCCAAAAGCTTGAAGACGAGGGCAGGCAAGCCTTAGAGGCATCGGGGATTCCCGCCGACCGGATCATTTTCGAGCGCGCGGCGGATATGCGCTACGTCGGCCAGGAGCACGCGGTGGCGGTGCGCATGCCGGCGGCAGTGAGAGACGAATCGGTGCGGGCGGAGATCAAGCGGCTGTTCGATGAAGCCCACGATCTGCGTTACAGCCACAGCGCGCCGGAGGAGTCCGCCGATATCGTCAGCTTGCGCGTCTCGGCGATCGGCCGGCTGGGCAAACCGCGATTTGCCCGGATTCCCCAGGGCGAGAAGAGTCCACCGGAGAGCGCCCGGCGCGGCGTGCGCAAGGTGAATTTCGACGGTACGGGCGCCGTCGACGCAGCGGTGTACGATCGGGGCAAACTCTTACAAGGCAATGTCATTGCCGGTCCGGCGATTATCGAAGAAGTCGCGTCGACGACGATCGTGGAGCCGGGCGACAAGGTGACGGTGAACGAGTTCGGGCTCCTGGTCTTGGAGCTTGGAGGCACGATTTAACGGCTTTGACGGCTGAACTCAACGGAACATGTTCCAAGAGTTCCAACCGTTCCAGAGGTTCCAAAAGTTCAGACTAACGGAAAATGAATACCGTTGACGCTTTTACCGCCGAGGTGATTCGCAGTGCCGTGGTGGCGATCACCGGCGAGATGAAGACCAATTTGATGCGCACGGCGTATCACACGATCATTTATGAAGCGGAGGATTTTACGGTCGGCCTGTTCGATGCCGACGGCAACACGATTTCCATCGGCCTCGGCTTGCCGATGTTTATCCGCGGCTTGTCGGATGCGATCAAGGCGAAGATCGCCCACTGGGGCAGGGAAAATATCGAGCCGGGCGATATTCTGCTCACCAACGACAGTTACACGATGGGCAGCCACTTGAACCATCTGATTTTCACCCTACCGATTTTCAACGGCGGCGAACTGGTGGCGTTTTCCTCTTCGATGGCGCACTGGCAGGACATCGGCGGGCAGCTCGGCGGGGTAACCCGGGATATTTTTTCGGAGGGACTGCAGATCCCCTTCGTGAAAATTTTCCGCGCCGGCAAGGAAAACCCCGAGATTACCTCGATCATCAAAGCCAACGTGCGCGTGCCCGAGCGCGCCATGGGCGACATGCGGGCGCAGCTGGCGTCGATCCGCACCGGCGAGCGGCGCGTGATGCATCTGCTCCGGCGCTACGGCAACGCGGCGTTCAAAGAAAGCATTCGCCTGATCTATGAGCAGAGCGAGAGAGTAGCGCGCGCCGCGGTGGAGAGAATTCCCGACGGCGTGTACGAAGCGGAATCGTTCATGGACGACGACGGCGTGAATTTGCTCAAGCCTATACCGATCAAGGTCCGCGTCGAGGTGAAGGGCGACAAAATGACCGTCGATCTCTCCCATGTGAGCCCGCAAGTCGCCGGCTACTACAACTCGGGGATCACCGCCGGCCGCTCGGCCGCTGAAGTGGTCTTCAAGTGCGTGACAGCGCCGCTGCTGCTACCGATCAACGATGGCTCGTTTCGGCCGCTGGAAATCATTCTTCCGCCCGGCCGGGTGGTGAGCGCGATGAAACCGGCGCCGGTGCGCGTCTGGATGACCGTGCCGATGACCGTGTGCGATACGCTATTCCGCGCACTGGCGCCGGCCTGTGCGGAGCGCACCATCGCCGGTCATTACGCCGATCTTTGCACGGTCAACCCGCACGGCTTCGACGCGTCCACGGGGCGGTTTTTCTGGTCGCATATCGGCCATCCCGGCGGCGGCTGGGGCGCGAAGCACGACGAGGACGGCCAGAGCGCAACGGTGTGTCTCAACGATGGCGATACTCACAACTCGCCGGTAGAGGCGACCGAAGCAAAGAGTCCGATCACCATCGAGCAACGCGCGCTGCGCCAAGACTCGGGCGGTCCGGGGAAGTTTCGCGGCGGACTCGGCGTCGCGAATGAGGTATGCCTGCGGCGCACGGCGACTATTCATGCCCATGTGGAACGGACGATTTGCGCTCCTTGGGGTTTGCACGGTGGCAAGGATGCGCTGGCCAATCGCATCTCGATTCGGCGCAAAGACGGCGCGGTTGAAAAATTTCCCACGGGCAAAATCAAGCCGCTGGAGATCGAGGCCGGGGATTCCTTTTTGATCGAGACCGGCGGCGGCGGAGGATTTTGGAATCCGTTGGAGCGCGACCCCGAGCGCGTGCTGGCGGACGTGCGCGCAGGCTACGTGTCGCTCGAAGCGGCGCGGCGCGATTACGGCGTGGTCATCCACCGGCAGGGGCGGCGCTTCAGTCTGGATTCGGCGGCGACGGCGGCGCTGCGCCGACTAAACAGCGCCTAACAAATTCGAGATTCCAAACTTCAGATGGGCAGTGGAGACTGAGCTATAGTTAGCGGGCGCGTTTTTGGAATATGAGATCTGCAATCCACAATGCCGAGCAGATCGAGGCCGGCGTCGATGCCTTCACCGCCGAAGTGATCCGTAGCACGCTGGTGGCGATCACCGACGAGATGAAGACCAATCTCATGCGCACGGCTTACAACATGATTATCTACGAAGCGGAGGATTTCACGGTAGGGCTGTTCGACAGCGACGGCAACACGATCTCGATCGGCCTCGGCCTGCCGATGTTTATCCGCGGTCTTTCCGACGCAATCAAGGCGAAGCTCAAGCACTGGGGCAAAGAAAATATTTTTCCCGGCGACATTCTGCTCACCAACGACCCGCAAGTGATGGGCAGCCACCTCAATCACATGATTTTCACCCTGCCGGTTTTTCACGACGGTGAACTGATCGCTTTCGCCTCGTCGATGGGGCACTGGCAGGATGTCGGCGGCGTGCTCGGCGCAGTGACTCGGGATATTTACTCGGAAGGCTTGCAGATGCCGTTCGTGAAAATTTTTAAACGCGGCCAGCAGGATGCCGAGCTTACCGCGATCATCCGAAACAACTGCCGCCTGCCGGAGTTCGCCATGGGCGATTTTCGCGCTCAACTCGCTGCCATCCGCACCGGCGAGCGGCGTCTTGCGGACTTGCTCCGCCGCTTCGGCAAGGAGATTTTCAAAGAAAGCGTGCGCCGGATCTTTGATCAGAGCGAGAAATCCGCCCGCGCGGCGGTGGAAAAAATTCCCGACGGCGTGTACGAAGCCGAGTCGTTCATGGACGACGACGGCGTCAACCTGGGAAAACCGATTCCGATCAAAGTGCGCGTCGAAGTTGACGGCGGAGAGATGACCATCGATCTGAGCGGTGTAAGCCCGCAAGTCGCCGGCCCGTACAATTCCGGCGCGACGGCGGGACGCTCGGCTTCCGAAGTCGCATTCAAATTTCT
>JBLMXG010000154.1:0-7683 GCA_050257635.1 Chloroflexota bacterium | reverse complement strand
CAACCCGCCTCGACCCAAGTCTGCCGTCGAGTTTTGCAACACAATCGAGGGTAAAGCAGACATGCCTTTTGCGGGATGTCCGCTTTTGCGGTCGCTATTGGGGGTAAAGCAGACATGGCTTTTTGCGTTGCACACGTCTGCTTATGACTGACATTAGGCAACCCTAGCTGTCCGTTTTCGCATCTCGGCAGAGGCCAGATTGCTGCGGGTGCGATCGATATGTGACTTTAGCTCAAAAAAGAGTTCAGAACTTCGCATAGGAACGATGTTTGCAGCCCTTACGATACTTTCCAGCTCAGCGTGAAGCACCTTCATCTCAGACGTATCCGGCTCCGACAACAACACTCTGTCAACAATCCTGAGGCGACGATATAACCTGCGCACGCGTTCGTGGATGAACCAGAGAAAAACCTTCGGCGCATAGTTAAATACCGGCACCACGATTGCTATGACTGCCACGAGTACCGCGATGATTCGTTGCGCATAGTTGGTCATCCAGAAAGGCAAATACCAGTTCAAGAATGAGGGACCATTTTTGTAGAAATCGCGAGCGCCTTGGGACATGGGATATTCCGGATCGGTCTCAGTAGGAAATTCACCGGCCTTTTGAAAAAGACCCGGCGTGCCATGTGCCTGCGACATTGCTTGCGCCAAGAGATCGACAATTGCCGGGTGGACTTCCTTGCGCACCATCAAGACGTTCGTTGTCGCAATGAGAGCGGTGTCCGAGATTGGCAATTTCCGTTGCAAATCAATGGCACCCCTCGGCAACACCAAACGAACCAGATAAGGAAAAATCCGGGTTAGCGCCTCCGCCTCGGTAAAATTCATAAGGTGGTACCGTGAATCTCTCAGCAGCGCGTCGAGGACGGGCGACTCCGGAGAAAAGTTGCGGAAAACCGCATCGATGGCTCCGCCGTCGAGGTTATTGATGACAGTTTCCGGATCGACAGTCTGAAGTGTCGTGTTGTCATAGGTTATGCCGGCGACGGCAAGAATTTTTTCGCACACGGCTCGATCGCCGCTGCCCTCAGCGCCGAGCCCAATGCGCTTGCCTTTGAGCTGCGAAAGATCGGTCAGCGTATCACCCATTGAGAAAAGCCAAAAAATCTGATGGTCGATACGACCGAGCGACATCAACTCAGGTGCGAGTCTGCTGTTCGAAATACCCCCCTGCATAAATCCGATCTGAATGCCGGAATTTGGATCGTTCAAAAGTCTGAGGTTTTCTTTCGCACCACCGGTCTCGCGCAATTCGACCTTAAGCTCGGATCCTGCCGCTATGCCCTGATAGTGGGTACCCAGAGCGTGGTAATGCTCACCTTTCGGCGAGGTCGCGATTGTGATCTGCGACGGCGGCGCGGGGATGAGATACGCCATTCCAAGCCAGGTGAAACCTGCGATACACAGTATCGCGGCCACTACTTTGAAAACGTGCCAACGAGTGATCCCCAGCATGAACGTTTCCATTCGGGCCGACAGATGAACAAAAATTGTCGTCCAGACGGTAAACCCCTCACACAGTCAGACATCAAGCTACACTTGCTGCCTTAAAAGGGGCAATGGCACTTGCCGGATGTCCGCTTCTGGCCCATAGCGGACATCGGCTAGTGCAGTGCACATGTCCGCTTTGGGAGGCAAAGCGGACATGACCTTTGCGGGAATCCGCTTTCGCGGTCGCTATTGGGGGTAAAGCAGACATCGCTTGTTGCGACGCACATGTCTGCTTGTGACCGATTCTGTTGAAAAAGCCCGAGTATCGACTCGGTCCAATTTTTTCGACGCCGTAGGTGCGATTTTGGCAAACGGACGTACGTCATCGTCTGCGTCCGCGTCAATGGAACGACTCCTAAATCGATTTACAGCGGCATTTAGATCAGATCGAAGATGTCGATAGTATTTACGCAGATTTTCAACGGCTCTGAACTTGCGACTTTTTCAACAGAATCGACCCAAAGCGGACATGTTATCACCCTTCGTGCTGGTTTAAGCCGGTACGATGATTGCGAAGGTTAGGGGCTTACACTTGGGGGCGAGGGTTACGATGAAGATTGTGGCGAGCAGGGACGGCACGTTAATCGCGTGTGAACAAGGTGGTCGGGGGCCGCATCTCGTGCTCGTTCATGGGACCTCTTCGAACAGCTCGCGCTGGGAAATGGTCCGTCCCCGTCTCGAGGAGCATTTCACTGTCACTAGGATGGACCGCCGTGGTCGCGGCGGCAGTGGCGACAGCACGGAATATGCAATTGAGCGTGAGTTTGAAGACGTTGCCACGGTCGTCAACGCCCTCGACGCGCCCATACTGCTTTTCGGCCACTCCTTCGGGGCTGTCTGCGCGTTGGAGGCGGCGATGCGCGCGGATAAGCTCGATGGTCTTGTGCTCTATGAAGCCCCCGTTTGTGAGGGTGAGAGCCTGACCTCTCCCGACTTGCTAGAGCGTCTGGAGAACCTTCTGTCCAACGGTGATCGCGAAGGCGTGCTCAGAACATTCCTCGCCGAGGTGCCGAGGTATTCACCCAAAGAAATCGAAATGCTTGCGTCCTCTCCGGCTTGGCCCGGTCGAATTGCCGCGGCACACACGCTGCCGCGAGAGCTTGGGTCATTAGATGCCTATCGCCTGCCCGAACAGGTCGGCAAGCTGACAATACCAGTCCTGCTTCTCCTCGGCGGCGACAGCCCACCGGTTTTCCGCAGGGCGGACGCCGTGTTGGAGAAGATCCTGCCGAACTTTCGAAGTGTGGTGATGCCGGGCCAGAGGCATAATGCGATGGACACTGCCCCTGATCTGGTCGTCGACGCAGTGCTCGATTTTTGGCGAAACCTGGCCCTAAGCGATGCTTAACATGTCCGCTACCCGTGCTGTTGAGGAAGGCCTTCAGCCAGAACGTGAGATCGAGCGTTATCAACAATACCGCTCGGCAGTTCGAGCCATTCTTGATCGATTCGACGAAGCATTGAGCCAGAAATCGAAACTGGTGGTTATGCGCGATATGGAACGACTTGCGTTTGATGAAATGCGCAACTTTCTTATCACCAATGAGCGAGCCCGCTTTGTAATGTAACAGTGGCACTCCGCAACATGCGATGTGGGGGTAGTTCTCGTGCCTTTTCATGGGATGATGAAAAAAGTAGTACCCCGATGTCACGGAGCGAAAATTATTTGAGTCAGACCCAGGACAATACGTGCTGAGGTGTTTTGCTATCCTCAAGAGACATCGATAAGCTTTTATTTAGGGAAGGACTTGGGGCGTTCACGCCTTGCCAGGCGCTCATACCATCCAGCTGTTTTTTGCGCGATACGATGCTGACGTGAAGCCGCTCCGGGTTGGTGCCCAATGCCACCACCAACCCGGAGCTGAGCTTAGGGCGCGGTGGGGAACGTAAAGAAGTTCCGCGCCCGAGCGCAGGCTGAAAGAAGAAAAGGCCGCGCTCAACAAAAATCCTATGAAGGTCCTTGCGAGGGCACCTTGCGGTAGATCAAACTGGAACTAGACCCAATATGAACGGGGACAGTGACGGACGTTCGTTGCGACTCACCGATATCGATGCTGATAATAGGGGATAACCACTTCATCGGATTCCAACTGGAAGGCCCGGAGGTTTGGCACTCCGGGCCATTTTCTTATCGCTAAAAACTTTCTAGCAAGGTTGGATTCGCGACCCAATAGGAAGGTCACTGGTGAGTTGAATGGACCCTCTCGGCTAGGGTGGGTACCCTTCAAAATCAAACTGTTGCCGGGTGATACCACTTTGGAAATTCTGCTGCTGGTTTGTCCGACTTGATGACCTGGCCGATGATGCAGAGATTCCTCTGCACTATCCCGGCAATCAACAGGAAGTGAACCCGCAGCCTCCACTTGACGAAATTTTCATAAGTGTCGTCATGAAACAGGCGGCGAAAAGTCTCCTCGCACCACAGAGACTTGTGGTCGAGGTTATGCGCCATCAGGGGTGTGTTGAAGTATGGCATCGAGAAGTTGAAAACGCCGCGCTCTGGAATGAGAACGCGCTCCACTTCCCGCATGAACGACACCGCGTCCTGGCCAGTCAGGTGCTCAAGGAAGTGATAGGCGTGGATGGGGGCCACGCTGTCGTCGGCAGCCGGGATGGCGTCCCTGAGATGCATCCAGTCAGGTCGGCCCAGGGCCGTCGCACCAGGCACCTGGTACTTGCCGGACGAGCCGACGTCGAAGCTTGGACCAGAGCAGGTCAGCAACCCCGGCGGGTACCTCTTCATGCCCAGGGAAAACAAATCTTGAAATGTCATTTCTTGACCCCCTTGTCGGTGCCTGCTGGCTTCGGGGAAGTCGTTCGTCATTTTCGCAAACTCCTCTTCTTTTCGTTGTGGAATTTTGCGATCTACGCCCAGTCGAAAACCGGGTCGAGGCACCATCCGGGAGGGGCCATTTTTCCTTATTTGCGAGGGCCGCCAAATAAGGACGAGAACGGAGGATGCTGAGGAAGTGCCTGGGGCTCAGGGCTGGAGCTGGCGCGCCCGAAGAGATTCGAACTCCTGACCCCCAGATTCGTAGATTGTTGCGTACTGCTGTTTCTAAAGCACTTTTCTGCAAAACAGAGGACTTCGTGGCTATTTGATAATCAGTAGGTTAGCAGATTAATTGCAAAATGAGATTGCAGACTGCGAAACCATTATTTTTGAAATTCTCACCGGCCAGCCCATCCAACATGTCCGCTTTACCCCTGAAAGCGGACATGTGCGGCGCAAAAAGCGATGTCCGCTAAGGGCCAATAGCGGACATTCGCTACTCGATCAACTCGTCGACACGCGCGAGCAAGTGATGACAGCACCGTGATGCCGAGCATCTTTTCGGTCTTGAGGTTGATCACGAAATCAAATCGGGTTGGCTGTTCTATTGGCAAATCTTTGCGCAACTTCCGTTTATCCAAACATTGATAGCTTTCCATATTTTTCGGCCAGAAGATAATAGAACGCGACGCGAGACTTATCCCTATCCGCCTTCATTTTCCCGCACACTTCAATGATCGCGCTATCGAGTTCGCCATCATTGTTGTTCAAGGCCAACTTCTTTTTGAGGAAACCGTCACGAACGCGGTTACGTTCCATCTTGTCTTCACACGCTACAAACGATGCATCCCGACTTTGAAGTGCGATACCCAAATGTTTGACAATGCCCTTGATTGCCGCCTCATTGGCATTTGGGATATATTTTTTAACATCAGCCGCCCAGTCGTGTGCCAAAGCTGTCATGATTGCTCTCCTTAGTGCCTAAAAAAATCCAATATAAATTCCAAACTGCCATTGAGTCAGATCAAGCTGGCACAAATGATGTGTGGTTCGCTTTACTCGACGAGGCTGGTTTCTTCCTTACGTTTATTCTTGTCGTTCTGGCCTTCGACCGCAGCGGTGCCGCTGGTGAGCGTCACGACCCTTCGGCCCTCAACCCGCAGATCCGGCCGGTGCGGTCGTAGCAGGACAACCGGCTGTAGCTCGGGTGTTGCTTGGAGGGCCGTCCAGCCAAGCGTGCTGAAGGCCCGGGTTTCCCCCGGGGCCCATTTTCACCGTTGATTGAAAAACGCAATCATTTGCGGCCAGCCTGATCACCGCATTTGGAGTTAACCTTTGATCTACCTCAAAAGTTATCGGACAAGCCCCGGCTAAATTTCAGTCGGAAATCCGCGGCAATGCCAGCACTCATCTTTCTTTCAGTGGCAGGTTTGATACTGGTTGCACTGCTATTCGTCGCAGATGCAACGCTGGAGAAGAACGATTCGCCTGTGATCGTCACCAGCCAACGCTCCGGTCTGCCAGAGCCTCCCCGGCATCCCAATGAGATACGTATTCTCACCGCGGCACCAGCACCGGAACCTGACATGACATCGCGAGCCGTACTTGACGCTCAGCCTAAATCGGAGCCTGAGGCTCTAGCGAAGATCCGTCCCGAGGCGCGTGCGGCGCGGGCGGAAGCGCCAGCCGAAAAAAAGCGCAATTACCAGCAGCAGCAGCACTACCAACGAAACGAGTTGATCGACAGGTTTTCTATTAAGGGTCAATAGGCCGAACCCTGATTCCATAGCACGCTGAACGATCGCTCGTGCTGGGTTTTATAACGATAATCGACTGCATCTCGCCGAACGTGTCGAATGCGGGCGCTCGTGTTCACATCACAAACAGGGCCTTGTTGGCACGATTTTCGTGATCGCGCACCAACGTGGCATGCCACAGGACGAAGTGCGGGCGCTCACGTTCTTCTCGCTGGTGTTTTCTCGTCAATCGCCCGTTCAGTACGTCGCTAGTCGCGGCGTTTCGCCGTCCCAACCCCGCCTCGAACCATGAGCCCACATGGGCCGGCGAGGCATTGTGACAATTTGATTTAGCGCAATGTTACGGCGAAGAAATCGAATAGCAGTCTAGTGCTGAAATCTATCCTGAGAGAGAGGAGGCAGCGCAATCACTGCGCGATCGCCTTTTCACAAACAACTAGAGGAACATATCATGAGTATCTTTGGAAGCATTATGGGGGCGATATTCGGTCAAGGCTCGGCGCAGGCGAGCGCTCCGCCTACAGTAGCGCCAAGCGTCACTCCGGGGCAGAGCGTTGATGTCGCCGCTATCGTCGACAAGGCGGCAGCCGCAACGGGCGAAAAACTTGCGTGGCGAACGTCCATCGTCGACCTGATGAAGGCCCTCAATCTCGACAGCAGCCTCACGGCGCGTAAGCAACTCGCCAGCGAATTGAAATACACCGGTGACACTAATGACTCCGCGACCATGAATGTCTGGTTGCATAAGCAGATCATGGGGAAGCTTTCCGCCAATGGCGGCAAATTACCGGCCGATATCAAGGCGTGAAATTCTGACCTGAAACGAGACCTATTTGCTGAGGAGACTCACATGTCGGGCATGCTCATAAATCTCATTATTCAGATTGTCGCCGGTGCGGTCGGCGGGAATGTGGCCGGTGCGGCGTCGAAGGACGTTACCCTTGGCACGGCCGGCAACACGATTGCTGGCGCAATCGGCGGCGGCGTTGGTGGGCAGATTCTCGGAGCATTCATTCCGTTGCTTGCCAACACTGCGAGCACGATGGACATCGGCGCGATCGTTGGCCAGGCTGCAGGCGGCGGCGTGGCCGGCGCGGTCCTTACGGCGATCGTCGGGGTCATCAAAAACAAGATGGCTTGACGCGGAAGCAGTTGAAAATAGATGGCGGGGTTTCTCGAAGGATATGCCTGATCGGAACGGTATATAGGAGGTAAGCATGGGACTTTTCGACATCCTCAACGGAATGCAGAACGGGCCACGTGGCCAGCGCGAGCCCACGACGAGTGGCGGAGGCATATCACCGCTTACCATGGCCGTTCTCGGGTTGCTCGCATACAAAGCAATTAAGAGCTTCACCGGAAATCAGCCGAGTGCTGAGACGGTTGGCACTCCACGTAGCACTCAGCCTGCCGCACGGCCCGGGGCACCCGCAAATGCAGGCATGCCGGGCGGCGGCCTTGGTGACTTGCTGTCTAGTGGACTGGGCGGCCTGCTCGCAAGCGGCGCTGCTGGAGGCGTTCTCAGTGGTGGCTTAAACGAGCTGCTCAAGCAATTCCAGCAGAGCGGGCAAGGAGATGTCGCAAAGTCGTGGGTCGGCACGGGGCCGAACAAGAGCATTTCGCCGAACGATTTGGCGAAAACACTCGGGGCCGATCAGA
>JBLMXG010000153.1:0-37938 GCA_050257635.1 Chloroflexota bacterium | reverse complement strand
GTGCTCAAAGTTATCGATCAGAGAGGACGGCCTTTCGGTGTGGTCCAGATAGCCGGAGTTCTGGCGCGGCGCATCGTTTGCCGAGTAAAGAGCGGCGCACAGCTGGCGCGCGGCGAGCGCTTCGGTCTGATAATGTTCGGCTCTCGCACGGACCTATATCTGCCGAGGGGTTGCCGATTAGAGGTCATCGAGGGGCAGAGAGTCAAGGGAGGAGCAACTATCGTTGGGAGGTTTTTATGAGCGCAATGAATGCTCAAGAACCCAACCCGTTCGGGGAAAATGGCAAAGTACGTCTGCTGCGCCGACGCTCGCGGCACCGTTTGCCGCTGCGCCATCGCATGCCCGCGGATAAGCTGCGGCGCGGGGTCTATCTTATTCCCAGTCTGTTTACGGCAGGCAACCTCATGTGTGGCTTTTTCTCGATCATTGCCACCTTTCGCGGCGATTACGTCAATGCGGCCTTGCTTATCCTCTTGGCGAATGTCTTTGATGGAATCGACGGCTATGCGGCTCGGTTGACTCGGACCACCAGCCAGTTTGGCGTCGAATTCGATTCCTTGGCCGACGTTGTTTCTTTCGGTGTTGCGCCCGCCGTACTGGTTTACCTCTGGGCTCTGGTGCCGTGGGAAACTTGGGGTTGGTTGGCGGCCTGTACCTATGTCGTTTGCGGCGCGCTACGTTTGTCGCGATTCAATGTTCAGGCGCAAATGGGCTCCAAGGGGCATTTCGTCGGCCTACCGATTCCGGCGGCAGCGCAAATGATTACTTCCACGGTGATCCTCTATTACTATTTGGGCGGGGCGGGCGCGCCTAACCGGCATGTCACTTTGTTGCTGGTCATATACGGCCTGGCCGTCCTGATGGTAAGCAATATCCCGTACTTCAGCCTCAAAAATACCGACGTTAAGAAACGCCATCCGATTTGGATGTTGGTTTCCGGATTTATTTTGATTACACTGATCATTGCCGAACGGCATATCATGTTTTTTATGTTGGTCTTACTCTACACGTTATCCGGACCTTGGTTATGGTGTTTAACGTCCTATAAACACCGGCGGGAGAAGCAGAGGATCGCGGCAAAAGCGACGCCGTGAAATCCTGGCTCGACTAGGAATTAGAAAGAAACTCCCGCTGGCTTCGCCGCGGGAGTTTTTATTTCTGGGGCAAGCCGGCGGCTCAACGATCAAGGAGACTGCAATGGACAAGGTGAATGAAAATAACGTCGTGCAAATATTCGATACCACGCTCCGCGACGGCGAGCAGTCGCCCGGCGCCAGCATGACCGCCGAGCAAAAAGTTGTCATCGCCCGGCAATTGGAAAAACTCGGCGTCGACGTGATCGAAGCCGGTTTTGCGGCATCATCGCCAGGCGATTTCGATTCGGTGCAGCGAGTTTGCAAGGAAGTCACCCGACCGCGGGTGGTGAGCCTGGCGCGCGCCCAGGAGGGCGACATCGGACGCGCCTTGAAGGCGGTCGAGGGGGCGAAAAACCCCGGCATCCATACTTTTATCGCAACTTCGGATATTCATTTGAAGCACAAGCTGCGCATGACCCGCGAGCAGGTGATCGAAGCGGCGGTCAAAGCGGTCAGCTACGCAAAAAAATTCACGGACTATATCGAGTTTTCCGCGGAGGATGCTTCGCGTAGCGACGCGGATTTTTTGATCCGGGTGTTTCGCGAGGTGATTCGCGCCGGCGCCAAAGTGATCAATGTTCCCGACACCACAGGGTATGCGATTCCGTCGGAGTTCGGCGCGTTGATCGCCAATCTGATCGAGCGCACCGCGGGCGGCGACCGGGTGATCTGGAGTGCTCACTGCCACAACGATTTGGGGCTCGCGGTGGCCAACTCGCTTGCCGCCGTGCATAACGGCGCGCGCCAGATCGAATGCACGATCAACGGCATCGGCGAGCGCGCCGGCAACACTTCCCTTGAAGAAGTGGTCATGGCGCTGCGCACGCGGAAGAATTATCTCGATCTCGACACCCATATCGTCAGCGAGCAGCTCTATCCGACTTCGCGCCTGGTCTCGCAAGTCACCGGAATTCCAATTCCGATCAACAAGCCCGTGGTCGGTGAAAACGCCTTCGCGCACGAGGCCGGCATCCATCAGGACGGGGTGCTCAAACACAAGCAGACCTACGAGATCATGACGCCGGAATCGATCGGCATTCCGGGCAATCGTCTGGTCATGGGCAAACACTCGGGGCGCCACGCTTTCGACGAGCGGCTCAAGCACTTGGGCTTCAACTTGAGCAAAGAAGACATGAACCGCGCGTTCATGCGCTTCAAAGAGCTCGCCGACAAGAAGAAAAACGTGTACGACGAGGATATCGAAGCGATCGTCGCCGAAGAGATTTTGCGGGTGCCCGGCCGGCCGGATAAGTTCGAGCTTCTCTATATGAACGTTAACTCGAGCTCTGACGGCATTCCGGCGGCTACCGTCAAAATGCGCGTCGATGGGGCGGAGGTCGTCGATCATGCCTCCGGCGACGGCGCCGTCGACGCTTGCTACAAGGTGATCACCAAGATCACCGGCTCGCAGTCGCAGCTGGTGCGCTATTCGGTCAACGCGATCACCGGGGGCACCGACGCCCAGGGCGAAGTATCCTGCGTGATCGAAGACGACGGCATTCGCGTCTCCGGACAGGGAGCTCACACCGACATCATCATGGCGAGCGCTTTGGCGTACATCAATGCGCTCAATAAATTGGAAGGAAGGAAACACTATCGGCAGGTGGTGGAGAAAGAGGGACCATGAACTACAAGATCGCAGTATTGCCGGGAGACGGCATCGGGCCCGAAGTGATGCACGAGGGCCTCGAAGCGCTCAAACAGGTCGGCGAGCTTTACGGTTTCGGCGTTGAGACAGAGCAGGGTATCGTCGGCGGCGCGTCCATCGACGCGCACGGCAAACCGTTGACCGATGCGGTGCTGAAACTCGCGAAGGGAAGCGACGCTGTCTTGCTCGGCGCCATGGGCGGACCGAAGTGGGATGGGCTCGATTATTCGATTCGCCCCGAGCGGGCGCTTTTGGCGCTGCGCCAGGAGCTCGGTTTGTTCGCCAATCTTCGTCCAGTAAAATTATTTTCTGCGCTGGCCTCGGCTTCGACGCTCAAGCGGGAGGTTGTCGAGGGAACCGACCTTTTAGTCGTGCGCGAACTCACCGGCGGGATCTATTTCGGCGAGCCAAAAGGCGTCACCAAGCTGCCCGACGGCACCGAGCGCGGCGTCAATACCGAAGTGTACACAACGCCGGAAATCGAGCGCATCGCTCATGTGGCGTTTCAGGCGGCGCTCAAGCGGCGCAAGAAAGTCACCTCGGTGGATAAGGCCAACGTGCTCGAAGTTACCGAACTTTGGCGCAAGGTCGTTACCAAGGTTCACAAAGACGAAGGCTACGCCGCCATTCAGCTCGACCATATGCTGGTCGATAACTGCGCCATGCAGCTGATTCGCAACCCGAAGCAGTTCGACGTCGTCGTAACGACGAACATGTTCGGCGATATTTTGAGCGACGAAGCGGCGATGCTGACCGGCTCCATCGGTATGCTGCCGTCCGCGAGTTTGGGCGGCAAGGTCGGTATGTACGAGCCGGTGCACGGTAGCGCGCCGGACATCATGGGCCAGGACAAGGCAAATCCGCTGGCGACGATCTTGAGCGTGGCGATGATGCTGCGCCATTCCTTTGACCAGGCGGCTGCGGCGGACCGTATCGAAAGGGCGGTGGAAAATGTCCTGAACGAGGGGTACCGGACCGCAGACATTCAAGAATCCGGCGGCAAGCTGGTCGGCTGCCGGCAAATGGGCCGTCTGGTCCGCGAACAGATCGAAAAGGCGAAGGGATAACCAGTTGTGAAAAAAGAAAAATACAACGTCGCCATTGTCGGCGCCACAGGTGCGGTGGGGGAACAGATGCGCGAGGTATTGGAAGAGCGCCAGTTTCCCGTGGGCGAGCTGCGGCTCTTGGCGTCGGAGAGGTCGGCGGGACAATTCTTGCCCTTTCAAAGCAGGCAGATTCGAGTTGAAATTCTCAAAGAAGATTCGTTTCGAGAGATCGACATCGGTCTATTCTCGGCAGGCGGCAGCGTGAGTGCGAGGTTCGCCCCCGCCGCGGTGGCAGCCGGCGCAGTGGTGATCGATAACACCTCGCATTTTCGAATGGAGCCGGACATCCCGCTGGTGGTTCCGGAAGTCAATGCCAAAGAGATCGCGCGCTATAAGGCGCATGGCATCATTGCCAACCCGAACTGTTCGACCATCCAGATGGTCGTCGCGCTCAAGCCCATCCACGACGCGGCGCGCATCAAACGCATCGTGGTATCGACTTACCAGTCGGTATCCGGCGCCGGACGCATGGCGATGGAGGAATTGAGCCAGCAGGTCGGCGCGTTGTTCAACGGCCGCGAGCTCAAGCGGGAAAAATTTCCGCACCAGATCGCGTTCAACTGCATCCCGCACATCGATGCTTTCCTGGACAACGGCTACACTAAAGAAGAGATGAAAATGATCAACGAAACTCGCAAAATCTTAGGTGAGCCTAACTTGCCGATCACTGCGACGACGGTGCGCGTGCCGGTTTTCTGCAGCCACGCGGAATCGGTCAATGTCGAAACCGAGAATAAGCTTAGCGCCGCCCAGGCTAAAGCGCTATTGCGCGACGCGCCCGGAGTGATGCTCGCCGACGTTCCCGAGGAGAATATCTACCCGATGGCAATCGACGCGGTTGGCAAGGACGCGACCTACGTCGGCCGGGTGCGCGAGGACCTTTCAGTGGCTAACGGGCTCAATCTCTGGGTGGTGGCCGACAATCTGCGCAAAGGGGCCGCGCTCAACGCCGTGCAAATCGCCGAGATTTTGATCCGCGACTACATTTAGCTCAGCGGCTAGTGGCGCATGAGAACATAGACCCGATCACCGACGAGAGGATTGCTGGACGCAAAAGCCAAAGCCGAAGACGCGAAACTGTTTTTGTGTGAACGTCAAGATCATCGTCGAATACGACGGCACCAATTACTGCGGTTGGCAGATTCAGCCCAACGGCGAATCGATTCAGGCGGTTTTAGAACGGGCGGTTTGCACGTTTCTCGGGAAGCCTACGCGAGTCACGGGTTCGGGTCGCACCGATGCCGGCGTGCACGCGCTCGGACAGGCGGCCAATTTTTTCATCGACAAAGAGTTCGACCGGCACCGTTTCCTGCGCGCTCTGAACGCGTTGACCCCAATCGATATCACGATCAAAGATGCCGGGATCGTCCCGGACAGCTTCGACGCGCGGCGCGACGGGCGAAGCCGGGTCTATGAATATTTCATCCTCAACCGCTCCACGCCATCACCATTCAATTTAAACCGCGCCTGGCATGTGCACGACGCGTTGGATATCGAAGCCATGCGCGAGGCACTGCCCTATCTGCTCGGCAAGCATGATTTTTCGTCCTTCCGCGCTGCCGGCTGCGAGGCGGCACATCCGGTGCGAAAGGTTTATCGCACCTCTTTGGATCAACGCGGCGAACTGCTCGTCTATACGATCGAGGCGACGGCGTTTTTGCGTCACATGGTGCGCAATATCGTCGGCACGTTAGTTGAAGTTGGAAAAGGCTTACGCACGCCGCAATCTTTCAGGGAGTTGCTCGACGCGCGCGACCGTACCCAAGCGGGGCCGACGGCGCCAGCCTATGGCTTGTATTTGCTCGAAGTGAAGTACGATTCGTGAGACGCAAGGGCTTTTACTGTGCGCCGGTTGATTTGACAGAGTTCGATGATTTCCATATATCCAGGCGGTAACAAATTGGCGCGACTTTGCGAGGAGGTTGGCGGGTTATGATGCCGCAGCAAGATAATTTTTACGATATCTATTCGAAGGCGAGAAAGCTCAAGATCAAGTGGCCGCATGGCGCGCGGATGGCGATCGCTCTGGCGGGCAATCTGGAAGCCTGGACGGAAATTCCCAGTGCCAAACACCGGCGCACGCACCATGTCGGCGGATCGAATCCGATTAAAGAAGACGATGTCGTCTCGCAGTATGACTGCCGCACGGCGAGCGAAAACGATTACGGCGGACGCACCGGCGTGTGGCGCATTCTTCGCATCCTCGACAAGTACGGCGTGAAGGCTTCGTTTAACACCAACGCGCTGTGTATCCATCGATATTCCGAAGCGGTAAGGGCGGTGCACGAGCGTGGCCACGAGATCGTCGGCCATTCCTATGCCGAAGACATTCAGCTGACCCAACTAACCGAAGAGCAAGAGCGCGACGAGATTCGCACTTGCGCCAGGATGTTCGAGGAATTTATCGGCGTCAGGCCAACCGGTTGGCTAACCTCCGGCATGCGGCATACGGAGCGGACCCTGGGCATCCTCGCGGACGAGGGATTTAGCTGGCACGGCGACGCCGTGAACGATGACAATCCTTATCCCGTCAGTATCAAAGGCAAGACCATGATCATTGTACCGTACAAAAATGCGGTCAGCGGTTTGAACGACACCGGCATGTATCGCCGCGGTATCACGGCGCGGGACGTATTCAATTCGTTCAAAGACGAATTCGACCTCTTGTACGAGGAGTCAGCCGAAGAGCCCAAGATGCTCACTTTAGCGATGCACTGCCAAATGGCGTTTCCGGCAACCGGCAAAGTTTACGACGAGTGCATCAAATACGCCAAATCGTTTCCCGATCTCTGGTTCGCCAAACGGTGTGAAATCGTCGACTGGGTGAAGAAGAGCTGCCTGTAGGAATGGAGTACTGGAGTGGTGGAGTGATGGGGTAATGGCTCCGGATTGAGAGGCTGTTTCCAGTACTCCAAAACTCCATCGCTCCAATATCTTTGCGGAGGTTTTCCATGTGTGACACGGCGGATGACGGCGTCGGGATCAGCAATTCGGTTCCACGAGAACTGCGGTTGCACAACCGGGGGCTGCGCACGGCGGACCTCTCGGCTTTGCTGCCGTTCGCGCGCCAGCTTGCGAATGCGCGCGAGAACCGTGACAGCCATATCGGTTTTGTCGGTTACAACAAAACCAAACCTGGCAACAAGATTCTCATCGCCATCGACCGGGAATACGATCTGGATGTACCCCATGCGGTCGCCGCAGCGCTGCGCGAAAAAGGCGCGCACGTCGATATCCTCGTTGCCGATATGGGCGATCCCGATCGCGTCTTCGATTATACCGACGAAGTCGAAGTGATCATGCGGCGCGAGCCGTGGGACAAAAATCCGCGGCGCTGGGAAGGTATGCCCTATATCGAAGAATTCGCGCTGCGCGGCGGCTACGATCTACTGATTCACGGCAAGGGCGGTCCGATTCCGAAAACCGATTTCCGCTACGAGCAGGTTCCGTGGCTGCGCGCCGAGCATTTTCTCCAGCGCTCGACGACTTATCCATTGGATCTGCACTTGCTGATCAATAAGAAAACCTGGGATCCGATCTGGGAATACGGCCGGGGCGGGCGGGTGCGCTTGACCGACGCCGAGGGCACAGACATCTCGTGGACGTATTGGGATGAATACTACGACGGCACGCGCTACGGTTTTTCTTCGACCCCGCGCAATGGCCATCTGTTCGGCCATCCGGTGCCGCCGCTCATAGCGAAGGAAGACGCCGCCGGCGTGGTCTCGGGCACCACCAGCCATTTTTCAAAAGCTTTTCCTCAGGTGAAGGTGGAGCTCGAAGGCGGACAGATTGTCAAAGTCAGCGGTGGTGCTGCGTACGGCGACGCTTGGCGCGGTTTGCTCGAAGAGAGCAGGCGCACCCAATATCCTTGTTTCCCGCGTCCGGGGCTTTTCTATCTCTGGGAGGTCGCCATCGGCACCAATCCCAAGATCATGCGGCCGAGCGGCATCGAAAAACACTCTTCGGGAGGCTTTGAATGGGAGCGGCGCCGCTCCGGTATCATTCATATGGGGTTCGGCACGCTCTGGCGTTCCGCCGAGGAGAAATGGGCGGGCGAGAACGGCATTCTCTACGGCCATCTCCATATTCACTTGCTGTTTCCGACGTTCACGATTACAGCCAAGAGCGGCGAGGACTACACGATCATTCGCAACGGTAGATTGACAGCGTTGGACGACGCCGAGGTTCGCAAGCTCGCCGAGAAATACGGCGACCCCGACGATTTGCTGCGCGAAGACTGGATTCCGCAGATTCCCGGAATCACGCGCCCGGGTTCCTACGAAGATTATGCGCGCAATCCGGGCCAATGGATTTACGGACGGACTGTTTGAATCTGTGACCGGCTTCGCGTTGGTTTCGAATCCGGCGACGACCGCGAGCACGAGAGTTGTGAGAACCTCGCGCTGATCTGACGGCATCGCTTCGCCCTTAAATGATTGAGGTTGCTGCTATTCTACGCTTACGGGGCTCTTGAAGTCACCGGTAGCGATCGATATGATCCCTTGCGAAGGAGAAATTTTTTGATGGCCGGCAGGACACTTTACGATAAAATTTGGGACTCTCACTCGGTTGGGATTTTGCCGACAGGGCAAACACAGCTTTTCATCGGACTTCATCTTATTCACGAAATTACCACGGCGCCGGCCTTCGACATGCTGCGCGAAAAAGGCATGGACGTAGCGTTTCGCGATCGCACGTTCGCCACTGTGGATCATATCGTTCCGACCGATCTGCGCCAGCGGCCATTCCTCGATAAAGAAGCCGAAGAGTTGACTCAGGCACTGGAGAAAAACGTCCGGCAGTTCGGCGTCGAATTTTTCGATTTGGATAGCATGAACCAAGGCATCGTCCACGTCATCGGGCCGCAGCTTGGCTTGACGCAGCCCGGCATGACGCTCGCTTGCGGCGACAGTCATACGAGCACCCACGGCGCTTTCGGTACACTCGCCTTCGGCATCGGCACCAGCCAAGTGCGCGATGTGCTTGCGACGCAGACATTGGCGATGGACAAGCTCAAAGTGCGCCGGATCAATGTCAACGGCGCGCTCGGCACCGGCGTCTATGCCAAAGATGTGATTCTCTATATTATCCGCCGTCTCGGTGTCGGTGGAGGTAAAGGCCTCGCTTATGAATACGGCGGCGCCGTCATCGACCGGATGAACATGGAAGAGCGCATGACCGTTTGTAACATGAGCATCGAGGGCGGCGCTTTGGTCGGTTACGTGAACCCTGACCAGACGACGTTCGAGTATCTTAAAGGCCGGCCCTACGCGCCGAAAGGCGAGGCATTCGATCGCGCCGTTTCGTACTGGAAATCGGTCGCATCGGACAAGGATGCCAAGTTCGACGATATGGTCAGCTACGAAGGCTCGGAGATCGAGCCCACAGTGACCTGGGGTATTCATCCCGGTCAATCGGTGGGAATCTCCGAGAAGCTGCCCCTACCCGCCGAATATGCCGATCCCGACAGCGCCAAAAGAGCCTACGAGCATATGGGCTGGCAGCCGGGCGCGCCGCTCCTCGGCACGCCGATCAACGTGGCTTTCATCGGCTCTTGCACCAATGGCCGGCTTGGCGATCTGCGCGCCGCCGCGAAAATTGTCAAGGGCAGAAGGGTAAACCCGGCGGTGCGTGCGCTAGTCGTGCCTGGCTCGGCAGAGGTCAAGAAGCTCGCCGAAGGGGAGGGCTTGCACGAGATTTTCCAAGCGGCGGGATTCCAATGGCGCGAGGCCGGCTGTTCGATGTGTCTGGCGATGAACCCGGACAAGCTCAACGGCCGAGAAATTTCCGCGTCTTCATCAAACCGCAACTTCATCGGCCGCCAGGGTAGCCCGCAGGGGCGCACCCTGCTCATGAGCCCGGCGATGGTGGCGGCGGCGGCGCTCAATGGCAAGGTCGTCGACGTGCGCGAATACGAGTGAGCGAGGAGCCATGAGCGAGATAGTTAAAATCATCAGAATCAAGGGCACCGCGGTGCCGATGCGCGGCAACGACATCGACACCGATCGGATCATTCCGGCGCGCTACTTGAAGGAACCCACCTTCGCGCGCATGGGCGAGTATCCCTTCTTCGACGAGCGCTTCGATGCCGCGGGAAAAAAGAGGGATCATCCGTTCAACGATCCGGAGTACAAGGGCGCGGCGATTTTGTTCGTCAACAAGAATTTCGGCTGCGGTTCTTCGCGCGAGCACGCGCCCCAGGCGCTGCACCGATTCGGCATCAAAGCCATCGTCGGCGAGTCCTTCGCGGCTATTTTTGCCGGCAACTGCACGATGATGGGGGTGCCTACGGTGGCTGTCGGGGCCGCCCAGATCGAACAGCTGATGAAGAGCGTCGAAGAAAATCCGCGTACCGAATACCGGGTCGACTTGGAAAGTAAAACCATCTCATACGACGATAAGAGAATCCCGATCGATTTACCGGAGACCTCGCGCACCGCCTTGACGACCGGCTCCTGGGACTCCACGGCACTGTTGCGCGCCAACCTCGAACAGGTCAGAAAGACCGCGGCGAAGCTGCCGTACCTGTCCGGCTTCGTGGATTAACGCGGCGTCCGGGTGCGCTTTACAGCTTGATCGGGACCGCCGCGAGCCTTTGAGATCTCCGCCATGTCTGAGCGAATCGTGTCCATGCACGCCGCCCACCGCAGCGGTAAAGAGGTGATTGACGGCTTCCTCTCGCGGCCCACGGCGGGCGGCGAGTGGCCGGCCATTGTCTTGGTGCACGGTTACCGCGGCCTGGACGACGGTCAGAGAGCGGTGACGCGGCGCTTCGCCCAGGAGGGTTTCGTCTGTCTTTCGCCCGACCTGTTTCACGGCCAAACCTATCACACCCTCGAGGACTGCGCGCTCAAGAAAACCTCCCTCGATATACCGCGCGCGGTCCGTCAGATCGTCGACGCTGTGCCCTATTTGCGCAAACTTCCGTGGGTCGGGAAAAAAACGGTTGCCGTGCTCGGTTTCTGCATGGGCGGCGGTCTGGCGCTTTACGCCCTGGCGCAATCCAAAGCTTTCGCCGCCGGGGTAATTTACTACCAAAGCCTGTTTCCCGACCCCGAAGACTTGACCGGGATAAGCGCGCCGCTGTTGTGCCACTACGGCACGGACGATCCGGGCACGACGAAGACTGAAATCGATATGTTTCGCGCGAGCTTGGATAAGCACAGAAAAAAATACCAGATCGAGATGTATCCCGGCGCGGGTCATGCATTTCTAAACAATCCCCAAAGCAAAAACGTGGCGAACCGGGAAGCGGCGCAGAAGTCAGTGATCAAGACCGTGAAGTGGCTGAGAAAAACTCTGGCGTAGAATAACAACTGCCAAAACGGGAGAGCGACTGTGGCGAACAAATGGGACGAGCGCAAGAAAGCGCAAGAAGACGAATATTTTGTCAAGAAGGAACGTGAGCTGCTCGCGAAGTTGAAGGCGAAGCAACAGGCCGAAGCGAAAGAGGCGACCAAGAAGGCCTCGTTCATGAAGTGTCCTAAATGCGGCGAAGATCTCAAGGAGCGAAGCTTTCAAAAAATTCTCATCGACCAATGCAGCGGCTGCAACGGCATATGGCTCGACGCCGGCGAGCTCGAACAAGTCGCCGATAAAGATAGCGGCAGTTGGCTCGGCAAGTTCTGGCAGAAAAACGGTTAAATCGGTTGGGCAGGCGTCTAGAATTTCACACCCCAGTGGGAAAATTTTCTAGGAGGCTATCATGAAGCGAAATCTAAAAGATTGCCGTTGGCTGATAGTGGCTTTTTTCTTGGCTCTGCCGTTGGCACAGAACCTGGCGCTGGGCCGCGCTCAAGAAGGTAAAATTGTTCCCTACGTGCCAACCCCGCAGGAGGTGGTCGATCGGATGCTGGCCCTCGCTGAGGTAAAAAAGGGCGATGTCGTTTATGATCTGGGCTCCGGGGACGGCCGCATCGTCATCACTGCAGCAAAAAAGTTCGGCGTTAAAGCGATAGGCTTCGAGATCGATCCGGAGCGCATTAAAGAATCGCGCGAGAATATCAAAAAGGCAGGCGTCGGTCAGCTGGTTGAGATCCGCCAGCAGGATATTCGCACCGTGGACTTGTCGCCGGCATCGGTATTGACGATGTATCTACTTCCGGAGGTCAATCTGATGATCCGCCCGAATATTTGGCAACAGATGAAGCCGGGATCACGCGTGGTCTCCCATGATTTCGACATGGGCGATTGGAAGCCTCTTAAAACCGAGGCCATCAAGGACGGATCGAGTTGGGAGCACACACTTTATCTCTGGCATGTCGAGGCGAGGAAGAGATAATTTCATCGAACGGCGGGGTAGCAGCTCCAACGCCGTTTGACTGTCAGTTTCAATCGCAACGAAGGATATCGACTTTTATGGTGCGTTGGCAGATGGCGGCGATAGCAGCGTTGTTGGTGTGGGCAATGGGCCGCGCCGATAGCGCAGAAATAAAGATCGGCGTCGCCGAAGCTCTGACCGGCAACGCGGCGCAATACGGCGTGCCGATTCGCCGGGGATTCGAGCTCGCCGCGGCTGAGATCAACGCAACCGGCGGCATCAACGGACAAAAGCTTGATCTGGTGATCGAAGACGAGCAGGGCAAGAAGGAAGAAGCGATCAATGTCTTCAAGAAATTGATATTTCAAGACAAGGTTTTGATGCTGTTCGGCCCGACCCTGTCCAATTCCGCTCAGGCCTCCGACCCACTGGCGCAAGCGGCGAAAATCGTCGTCTTTGGCACCTCAAATACGGCCGACGGCATTACTTCCATCGGTAACTACGTTTTTCGCAATTCGGTCACCGAGGCGGATATCCTGCCAGTGACGCTCAAAGTTGCGTCGCAAAAGACCGGCCTCAAAAAAGTCGCCGTGCTCTACGGTAACGACGATATTTTTACCAAAAGCGGTTACGATAATTTCGTCAAAGCGCTGCAAGCTTTGAAGATTGCCGTCACCAACACGGAAACCTTCGCCAAGGGCGACGTGGACTTCAAGCCGCAGCTCACTAAAATCAAATCGGCGAATCCAGATGCGGTGGTGTTGTCGGCGTTGGTGGCAGAGGGCGCGCCGATCATGGTTCAGGCGCGCCAGCTGGCCATCCCCCAGCCGTTTATCGGCGGCAACGGCATGAATTCGCCGCGGCTGTTCGAGCTCGCCAAAGGAAGCTCGGACAACCTGTGGGTCGGCAGTCCCTGGTCGGTGGAAAATCCCGCCAAGGAAAATAAGCGTTTTATTGCTACTTACCAAAAAGCCTATAGCGCTCTGCCCGATCAATTTGCGGCCCAGGCATACGATGCCATGCATATCGTGGCCCAAGCGCTAAAGAAAATTAAACTGAGCCGCAAGCTCGAAGCGAACCGCGAGGCGCTGCGCGACAATTTGCCGGCGACGCAATGGACAGGCGCGACCGGGCCTTTCAAGTTCCGCCAAGTGAATGGCCGCGGTGGGATGCCGGCCGGCTATGACGCGGTACAAACCGCGATCGTGATGGTGACCAAAGGCAACCGATACGTCATTCAAAAATAGCTGATGCTCGCGCAACAAATTGTCAATGCGATTTCTCTGGGCGGCGTATACGCGCTGTTCGCTCTAGGTTTCACTCTTATCTTCGGTGTCCTGAACGTCGTTAACCTGGCCCATGGAGCAATTTTCATGTTGGGCGCCTACACCGCGCTGCTGGCGGTTGTGCATTTGCACTTGCCGCTCACGGCGGCTCTCATCGCCGCGATGATTTGCACAGGGATTGCCGGCTGGATCCTCGACAAACTGCTGTTCGCGCCCTTGCGGGCACGCGGCGCGCCACACCTGGCACCCATGGTGGCCACCATCGGTTTGGCAATCGTTTTGACCAGCGCTGTCGAAGGATTTTTCGGCGCGCAAAATTTGCGTTTTCCGGTCGAAGCCTTGCCGGTGGATACCGTCCATTTGGCCGGCGTGCGAATCACCCAATTGGAGTTGCGCATCGTTTACCTCGCCTTGTTGCTCATGGCCGTTTTGCTCTGGGGGCTAAAAAAAACCCGCGTCGGCTGTGCCTTGCGCGGCGTGTCCGAATCGCCCAAGGCCGTGGCGCTCTTGGGTGTGAACGTCGACGGGCTCTTCCGCGCCACCTCGGTGCTCGCGGCGCTGCTGGGCGGCGTTTCGGGCGTACTGATCGCGCTCTACACCAATGCGGTGTTCCCCCATATGGGACAGCCGATGCTGCATAAGGGCATCGCCGTGGTCATCCTCGGCGGCATGGGAGATATCCGTGGCGCTTTGCTCGCTGGTTTTTTCCTCGGCTTTGCCGAAGTGTTTTCAGTTGCCTATATCGGCTCGACGATGCGCGATGCAGTCGCTTTCGGCCTGCTGTTCATTGTCCTCTTGCTCCGTCCCCAAGGATTGTTCGGCCAGGTGCCGCAGCGGCGGGCTTGAGCGCCGCTCGCGCCGACGCTGTCCCGGATCTTCATGGAATGGCTCGATAGCTATTGGGCGACCTACAGCAACTTGGCGTTTTCCTTAGGCACCAACGTGCTGTTGGCACTGTCGATTTACCTGACGTTAGCGTGCGGCTTGCTCACGGTGGCCAACGCAGCCTTCATGGCTCTCGGCGCCTATACGGCAGCACTGCTGACCGTCCAAACCAACATGTCTTTGTTTCCGGCCGTGTTGATCGGCTCGTTGTTGCCGGCGGCGGTCGCCTTGGTCATCGGCATTCCGACACTTCGGCTTTCAGGCGTTTATCTGGCGATGGCGACCCTTGCCTTCGGTGAGGTAGTGCGCATCGGGATTCTCAACGCGGAGAGCTTGACAGGCGGCGCTCTCGGTCTCAACGGCATTCCCCAGCTGACGGATGGTTTGGACGTCGCGATCGCCGTTGCGTTGGTTTTATACGTTTTGCTGCGGCTGGCCTATTCGCGCGTCGGCAGGATCATGATCGCGATTTGCCAGGACGAAACGGCGGCGGAGCTCATGGGGATCAACGTGCGCGCCTATAAGCTCTATGTCTTCGCTCTTGGTGGAGCGCTTGCCGGCCTGGCAGGCGGCCTCAATGCCCATTTTACTTTTTTCATCAGCCCCAACGAATTCGGCTTCGAGCGCGCTGTGGAAATTCTTGCCATGGGAGTGTTGGGCGGCACCGGCAGTCCCTGGGGCGCGGTGATCGGCGGCGTCCTGATCACTCTGTTGCCCGAGTTGTTGCGCGGCCTGGGCCATTATCGATCGCTGATCAACGGAGCCGTCCTGATCGTCATTATTCTCTATTCACCGAAGGGGATTTGGGACCTGTTGTATTCGGCGCGTACGGCGAAGCGCGTACCGGCGGTGAAATAGCCCATGCTCAGGCTATCTGCGGTGTCGAAAAATTTTGGCGGGCTTCAGGTTCTGGATAGACTGGACTTGACGGTTCCCGAGCAAGGTATTTTCGGCTTGATCGGCCCCAACGGTGCCGGTAAGACCACCGTCTTCAATCTGATCACCGGACTGCTGGCGCCGAACGACGGTGCCATCGAATTTCACGGCCGGCGCCTCAACGGGATGGCGCCGCACCGAATCACTCGATGCGGCGTGGCGCGCACCTTTCAGAACATTCGGCTATTCAAAGAAATGACGCTGAGCGAGAATGTGTTGGTCGCTCGCGCGGCTCATCCACGCTCGAACGCTCTCGGTATGCTCTTGGCATTGCGCTCTTACCGGGCTGCCGAGCGGCGCGAAGCGAAGGCAGCGCGCGAACTTTTGGCCAAGGTTGGCTTGGCCGATAAGTCCGAGTTCATTGCCGGCACGCTATCCTACGGCGAACAGCGCCGCCTAGAAATCGCCCGCGCGCTAGCAACCGATCCTAAATTGCTGCTGCTCGATGAACCGGCGGCGGGTATGAACAGCGCTGAAAAACTGCTGTTGATGGAGGAAATCGTCAAGTTGCGAGAGAGCGGGCTCGCGATGTTGATTATCGAGCACGATATGCGATTTATCATGGGCTTGTGTCAGCAAATCACGGTGTTGAATTTCGGCAGAGTAATCGCCGCTGGCGCACCGGAAGAGATTCGCGCGCACCCCGAGGTCGTTGAGGCGTATTTGGGACGGGACGAGACTGAGTCCGGCTCCATTTTATGAGCGCGGTTCTGCAAGTCAGCGGTTTGCGGGTGCATTACGGCGTGATCGAGGCGGTAAAAGGCATCGACTTGACGATCGCCCAAGGCCGGATTACCGCGCTGCTGGGCAGTAACGGCGCCGGCAAATCGACCACGCTGCTGGCGCTCTCGGGGCTGCTGCGAGCGAGCGCAGGATCGATTATCTTCGACGGCGCCGAATTGCGTGATCAGCCGCCCCATCGTATCGTCGAGCGCGGTCTGGTTCAGGTTCCCGAAGGACGGGAGATTCTGACTACACTCTCCGTGCGGGAGAATCTGCTCCTGGGCGGCTACCGGCGCCACCCCGACGAGCTGAAAAAAGATTTAACTCATGTCCTTGCGCGGTTTCCTCGCCTAAATGAAAAACTTGACGGCCGGGCCGGCAACCTTTCCGGCGGCGAACAGCAGCTGTTGGCGATCGCGCGTGCGCTTATGGCGCGGCCGCGCTGCCTCTTGTTGGACGAGCCCTCAATGGGGCTGGCGCCCCTCTTGGTGCAGGAGATTTTTAATACCTTGCTGATGCTCAACGAGAGCGGCTTGACGATTTTGCTCGTCGAGCAAAATATCCATCAAGCCCTGCGCATCGCCCACCACGGCTACGTCATGGAAAACGGCGGGATCGCGCTGTCGGGCAGCGGTGCCGAGTTGCTGCATAATCCCAAGGTCATCGAAGCTTACCTCGGCGCGTAGACGAAAAAAACCGCGTCAGGCGGCAGGGCATGCTGGATGAGCTTGTGGGCTGCTCGTTCAAGCGCGATGGCGCGAGCGGCGTTAGGGAGTTGTGAGGTTGTTTCAAATTGTACGAATTTTCGCCTTTCCTGCACTTATCTGTATACCTTTTCATGCGATTTCTGTCCGATTTACACAGATTTGTCATTATTTGGCCAATCGCGTCACGATTGAGTGGCTGGCACGGTTTCTGCCTGTCTCTCTTAAGAAAAGACCCAGTTCGCGAGGAGGTTGATATCATGGACGAAATTCTCACCGCCAGTGAAGTAGCCGAACTTTTGCAGATCCACCCTCGGACTGTTTACAAACTGGTTAAAGAGGGATCTCTGCCCGGGCGCAAGTTCGGCGGTGGATGGCGCTTCAGCCGCTCCGAGATTCTTGCCATGGTTTCGCCCCAGGGTAGCCCCCCGTCTCCACGCAAGCTCCACACCGAAGAACGTTAGTTCCAACTTCATTTTTTAATCTTCTTAGCTAGCTGCTCTATGCGCCGACGAGAAGCTTACCCCTCCGTCGGCGCCTGGCACCGTCGTCGAGCTATCTTATCGGTATACGCAGATCAACATTTTTCGCTAACGTACCCCGACCCCGCTTCGTGGAAAGGGGAAGCCGCGTCCTGCCGGGCGCTTGACTTCGTGTACGATCCATCGCTAGTTGAAATCAAAGGCGAGAATTCAAGCCACACAGGATGGATTCATGAGCGGTGCACTGAGCGGAATAAAGATCATCGAAGCAGCGAGTTATGTGACCGGGCCCTTCGCGTCACAGCTCCTGGCCGATATGGGGGCGGAGGTCATCAAGATCGAAGAGCCCAAACGCGGTGATCCGTTTCGCGGCTGGGGCGAGAGGAACTATGCTGCGACTTTTTGCAGCCTCAATCGCAATAAGCGCAGCCTCACGCTTGATTTGCGCAGTGATGAGGGACGCGACATCGCCCTCGAGCTCGCCGCCACCGCAGACGTGTTGATCCAGAATTTTCGTCCGGGGGTGATGGATAAGCGAGGCCTCGGCTACGAGGATCTTAAGAAGTCAAATCCGAGGATCGTTTATTGTTCGATCTCAGGTTTCGGTCCGAAAGGGCCATACCGAGACATGCCGGGCTATGACACCGTGGGTCAGGCACGCAGCGGCTTGTTAAGCCTTCTCACCGATCCTGGAAAGCCCCAGGGGATGGGGATTTCCTTTTCCGATCATCTGACCGGCATGTACGCTTGCTACGGTGTTTTGAGCGCGCTGGTCAACCGGCTGCTCACCGGCGAGGGGCAGCATATCGAAACTTCCTTGCTGCGCGCGTCGGTATCTTTTATCGGAGAAAACGCCGCCCGTTACTTCGAAACCGGCCATGTGCCGCGGCGCAAGCACCGCACCACGACCGCCGGAGTGTTCGCCTTCGAGGATCAGGACGGCCTGCCGTTCGTTCTGCACATGTCATCGCCGGATAAATTCTGGCGCAATATGTTTGAAGTGGTCGGTAAGCCCGAATGGAGCGATGATTTGCGCTTCAACCATCGCAAAGGCCGCATGGAGAATTACGATCTATTGGTCGAGCATCTGGCGCCGATTTTCCGCACCCGGAAACGCGACGATTGGTTACGCCGCTTAACCGAGAAAGATGTTCCCGCCGCGCCGATCAATACACTCGACGAAGTTTTTGCCGATCCGCAGGTGCGCGAGTACGGATTTCCCATTGAGGTGGAGCATAGAAAGATGGGCAAAATGAAGTTGATCGGAAATGCCGTCGATATGAGTCGCACGCCGCCGAGCATCGGGCGCCCTCCGCCTATGTTAGGGGAACATAGCGACGAAATTCTCGCATCGCTCGGTTATGAGGCGGTAAAAATCGCCGAGCTGCGCGAGCGAGGAGTCATCTGAAAGGATTCGACATCGGCTCGCGGACGCATGAATGTTCGAACGCCGGCGATTCAAAACATCCGCGCTATGCGCCATCTCAGTTTAATATCCCTGTCGCACGATCATCATCGCGGCTTGGCTCTCGCCCTGCGCTGCCGAAAACAGGCGTTGGGCCAGCTGAAGCCAATCGGCGCCGCCGGGCTGCGGCAGCGCGTCGAGGAGGTTTTGAGGTTTTACCGCGAGAATCTAGTTTGCCATTTTCGCGCCGAGGAAGAGGTTTTATTCCCCTTGTTGCGCTCAGACGTGCCGCAAAGCGATTCACTCATCGACGAACTGTTGCGCCAACATGAGCAGATCCGCCGCTGGATGCCCCAACTGGAGGCGGGTGCGGGCTTGGCCAAACTCATTTTTGATTTGGGCGATCTTCTAGAAACGCACATCCGCAAGGAGGAGCGGGAACTGTTCCCGCTCTTCGAGGAACACATCGAGCAGGATCGCGCCAAACTAGTCGTGGTGAAGCTGAAGAGAATGATTGACAGCCGAGAATCCGCCTAGGGCGGCTATCCCGAATCTCCGCCTACTCCATGAGTTTAAGCAAAACATGGCGGCGATTTTTCGTGTGTGGGCGCACCTGGCTTGGCCAGCGGCCGTCTTCGATCGCTTTGTCCCACGCCGGGCTGGTCAAGACGTCTGGACTCTCCAATTCGTAAATCGCCGTATAGGTCGGTTCGTTGGGGATCTCAATGGCCTTACGCTCGCCGCCGATGTTCATCGTCAACGAACTCCGTTTGTAGCGGGTGATGCCGAGCACGCCGGGCACTTTGCTCAAGTTTGGCACATGCTCCCGGTCGTAAACTTCGTTAAAGATCGCTTCATGTTCAGGCTCCACGTCCATGGTGGCGATCATCAAATATTTTGCTTTTCCGGCCATCGATGCGATCTCCCCGTGCGAACTTTTAGAAAAAAATCCGATTACATTCCCAAGAAGGACGAAATATCCGGCGCCGGAGATTTGATTTCAACGACGATGGATTCTTCGATGCCCTCGACCCCATGGGGCACGCCTTTGGGGTGGCGGCACACGTCGCCTGGTCCAAGAATGTACTCTTCCTTTCCAACGGTCATCTTGACCTTGCCCTTGACGACGTAAGCGAGCGATTCGTGTGAATGCACGTGCAGCGGGGCGCCGACTCCCGGAGTATAGTGAATTTCCAGGAAGGTCATTTCGTCACCCTTGATCAACGGCTTGACGACGAGATCGCCGCCGTACATGGGCTTGCCCTCGATGGCTTTGACGACGATGCCTTTGATATCCGAGTTTCTCGACAAAATCATCCTGCGCTCCTGTTTGGCAGCTTTTTGGAAATCACTTGTCGCTGCGAAAAATCACGCTAAGTGTAGCGATGGCCATAGGGGATGTCAATCGAACGTTGAACGATGGCTGCAGCGAATTTAGCGGCATCTGTAATCGATAGGAATGCCGCGGATGCTGCCGACGGTTTAAATTCTTCTCGCTCTGGAAAATAACGCCCACCCAGAAATTGTTTTATTGGCCAATTCGCGGGAAGTTATGCTATGAGTAACTGACGATAATCAGGGCACGGAATTTCCCTGTTCGATTTCACACCGAAGCCATTCCGGAGACAAGAATTTATGGCAGGATACCGAGGCGATACTGAGGCATCCATTTCTCTTCGGAGTGTCCGCACACTACGGCTATCTGGCCAATCATCAAGTGAAAGGGCAAAGACAAAGAGCTCACCACGCTGGGCAAGCGCAGCTAGCAGGAAAACGATTGGTTTCCGGATTGACCTACGATATTAGAAGGCCGATGTCGGTCCTCAAAGGATTTGCCGAAATGGTTAGCGTGAGGTTACCTGGAGTGCCTGGTCAAGAGGATAGTCCGCCGCGGTGAGCCTTTAGCGTAGAAACAGGCAAGTTGATAAAAGTGGATTGCCTCCTCTGTACTGTTGTATCGGTGCCTCGCATATTACGTCTGATAGCACTTGTTTTTGGGCGAGCTCTAGTAAAAAGGGAACATTATCGCTGTGAAACTTTGAGCAGGAGTGAGCGTTGCGTTTATGAATATTGATCTCCATTCGCATTTTTTTCCTATCGACGCGCTTCAGAACCCCGGCAAGTATCAAGATCGCGCGCCCCGGCTGGTGCTCGAGCAGGGCAAGTTGACCGTGATATCACAGATCGGCATGAGAGCCGGCCTCGGAGCGGGAGCCTACGACCCCGCTGTACGAATCGCGGCCCTCGATGAAATGCACATCGATATGCAGGCGATTTCGCCTTCGCCGATCCTTTTATTCTACTGGGAGGAGGCTGCCATCGCCGCTCATTTTTCGCGTAAACAGAACGAGGCGATTCATGCGGTCGTGAAGGAGCATCCGGACCGCTTCATCGGCTTCGGCAGCGTGCCATTGCAAAGCGTCGAGGACTCTATCGCGATCGCGCGTGAGGCCAAGACCCTCGGGCTCAAGGGATTGGAAATCGGCAACGCGGTTGGCGATCGACCGCTTGACGATCCCCGGTTCGAGTCGTTTTTCGAGGCGACGCAAGCGCTCGATCTGTTGCTGTTCGTGCATCCTCTCGAAGGCGGAGTCGACGCCGACGATCCGCTTGCCGGCATTCTCGGCAATGTGCTGCAATTTACGTTTCGGACTACTCTGATGATCGAGCGGATGATTCTCAAAGGCATGTTTGAAAAATATCCGAACCTGCGCCTCTGTTTGTCCCACGGCGGCGGTCTTATCGCGTTCAATATCTGGCGGATGGATCATTCCTACGGCCTGCGCCCGGACATGAAAAAAAATATACCAAGAAAGCCGTCTGATTATCTGAGAAATCTCTACTTCGATTCGATCGTGCATTCGGTCGCAGCTCTGCAGTATTTGGTCAGCGTTGTCGGCGCGGATCGGGTCGTTATTGGCACCGATTACCCTATGGCGATGGGTGATTTCCAATCGGTCGCCAAAGTCAAGCAGCTCGACCTTTCCGAGGAGTCGCGGGAGCAGATTCTTGGCGGCAACGCCATGAGGGTGTTGAATCTCTAGAATCGAAACGATATAGCATCCTGCCTTGATGGTCACGATTATCCGGATCTATCGGAGAGGTCGAACGATGCTGAAAATCCATCTGCCCTCGCGGGCCATGCTTGTGCTGGTTCGCATAACCACTTCATAGATAAGCTCCGGGATCTCGATGGCGTTGCTTTCAATCCAAGGCGTCGGCAAGGACTACAACGCGCGCGGGCGCAAGGTGGTAGCGCTCGACTCGATCAATCTCGATATTAACGAAGGTGAGTTTGTGACCATCGTCGGGCCTTCGGGATGCGGCAAGTCGACGCTGCTGAATTTAATCGTCGGACTTCTGCGGACGAGTTCAGGTCTGATTGCGTTCCGCGGCGTCCCGATCGACGGGATTTGCACAAAGATCGGTTACGTTACCCAGAAGGACAATCTTCTGCCATGGCGAACTCTCACTGAAAACGTCGAGATCGCGCTGGAAATCCGCGGCATCCAGGAATCCGAGCGCCGGCGTCAGGGCGCAGAATGGATCGAGCGCGTTGGCTTGCGCGGGTTCGAAGATCATTATCCGCATGAGCTCTCGGGCGGCATGCGTCAACGCGCCAATATCATTCGCACCTTGATCTATGATCCGGAGCTAATCCTGATGGACGAACCCTTCGGCCCGCTGGATGCGCAGACGCGCATCGTTTTGCAGGATCAGCTCTTAAAACTCTGGTCGGCGACCAGAAAGACGATCCTATTCATCACCCATGATCTGATCGAAGCGATTACGCTGGCGGATCGCGTCGTGCTCATGAGCTCTCGGCCAGGTACAATCAAACTCGTGGAGCAAATCTCCATCCCGCGGCCACGCGACGTTTTCAAAATTCATGAAGATGGGCAATTTCGTTCGGCCCACGAAAGGCTCTGGCAGCAACTCCGTCCCGAAGTCACGTTAAGCGAAGTCGTCAAAGGAGAATTAACATGAAACGATTCATTATAGGTTTGGCAGTCTTGTTGGGCTGTTTGATCTGCTCGGCACCGGCGGCACGCGCGCAAGCGCTAAAGAAAGTTAAGATCACGATTCCGGTGATTGCGCACTCCATGACCCCCGTGTTTTTGGCCCAGAACAAAGGCTTTTTTGCCGCGGAAAAATTAGACGTTGAGGTAACCTCGACCAACGGCGGCGGGCCGGACATTCGTGCGCTCATCGCCGGCGACGTGGATTTCAGTTTTACTACCGGCGACAACGTGATTCTCGCGCGACAGGAAGGCAAAAAGCTGGTTATGGTCATGAGCGCCCTGAACCGGCTGTTCATCAATTGGGCGATGCACAAAGACGTGGCCAAGGCGAAGGGTATCACCGAGTCCATGCCGCTAATCGACAAGATCAAGGCTCTCAAGGGTTTAACGGTGGGCGTGACTAATCCAGGCGCGTTGACCGCGCATCTGGCCGCTTTTGTTATCCGCAAGGCCGGCTACAATCCGCAGCAAGATGTTCACATCATTCCCATCGGCTCGGGCCCGACCTGGCTCGCGGCGCTGGAAAATCGCAAGGTGGATGCCGCCTTGACTGCGCCGCCGGTGCCGGATACGGCGGTCGCGCGCGGCTTTGCGATTCTGCTGATCAATAACGCGAAAGGCGAAGATCCTTCGATTCCTGAGTTTCTCATGGAAAATCTAATCGCGCGACCGGAGACCCTGGCCAAGGATGGCGACACCGTGCGCAGGATGGTGCGCGCGCTGACCAAGGCCAACCAATGGGCATTGCAAAGCACAGCCGAACAAGTCGCCGACGCTCTCAAGCCGTCGATGACAACGATCAAGCCCGATCTTCTGTTGAGCGGAGTGAAGGCAGTCATGCCTGCGCTCAGCAAGGACGGCCGCACCAGCGAAGGCAGCCTGCAAGTTACCCAGGATATTCTCGAACAGGCGGGCATCCTGAAAAAACGGGTGGCTTATGCTGATGTTGTGACCAATGATTTCTTGGTGAAATGATCAGCCGCGCTCGACTTTTTGTCTACCGAACGATTTTTGGTTTGCTTCTGCTGGCGTTCTGGGAATTCAGCTCGGGCCGACTGATCGATCCTTTCTGGGTGTCTAGCCCGTCGCTGGTCTTCGCCTATCTGTATGGCGTGATCGCTGATGGATCGATTTTTGGCCACTTGGCGATTACTCTCTATGAGACCTTCAGCGGTTTTTTTATCGGTGCCACTTTTGGTATCGGTCTGGGTTTCTCCCTGGGTCGTAGGGAAATCCTGGCGCAAATACTCGATCCCTATGTCGTCGCGTTTAACGGAATTCCGCGCATCGCGCTGGCGCCCTTGTTCATCATCTGGTTTGGCATCGGCCCGACTTCAAAAATCATTCTCGTCGTTAGCGTGGTATTCTTTCTGACTTTCTTCAACACCTTTGCCGGCGTGAAAGGGGTCGATGCTGAGCTTAAAAACGTTTTGCGCATCATGGGGGCAAGCGAACGGCAGATTCTTTTCAAGGTGACGCTGCCGGCGATCGTCCCTTGGATCACCACCGGGCTAAAGATCAGCCTGCCCTATGCGATCGTTGCCGCCGTCGTGGGCGAGTTTATCGCTGCCGGTAAGGGGTTGGGCTATCTGATCAACTACAATACCTCGCTTTTCTCCACCACCGGCGCTTTGGGCGGTATCTTAGTGTTGGCGCTAGTGGTGGTTGTTTGTAACGAAGCGATCACCCGAGCCGAATCTTATCTTTTGCGCTGGAGACCGAGCGAGGAACGAAGAAGCGAGGGAGAATTATATTAATGCTATCGACTTAGACGTTTGCCTTAACCGAACAACTCCGAGGCGTAGATTGCCAATCTTTCGGCCACGAATGTGAACTCCCAGCCGGTGCGGATGGGAAAATCGGCACCGAAATTGTTCTTGAATTGCCTTTTGATCGTAGGCGCGAACGATGAACCGCCGATCATAAAAACAGCTTCGATATCCTTGGCGTCGACGTTATTTTGTGCGGCAGCCGCTCGACGCATTCGCTGCTTTGGCTTTGTTTCCAAAGCAATCCAGTTCTCAAAGTCTTCGCGCCGGATGTGATCGCAGATAGCGCCGGCGGCTACGTCGAAGCGAAACTCGCTGATAGTGCAGTCCGAAAGCCGGCATTCAGTCTGATCAATGGCCCGATGAAGGGGTAACCGAGATCGTTTTCAACGAGGTGGATGAGTGCGGCGATTTTTTCGGTTCGAAGTCCTGATACTGGATTTGCCTAAGCAGATCCAAATTCTTACATATTTTTAGAAACTACAGATAGTGCCAGCGTTCGAGATGTTCGTCGAGCCGTTGGGCACGGTCAAGTTCCTGCCGAACTGAGACTTATATTTTGAGCCTAGGCCAAGCATGGGCGCAATGAAACGGCACACCAGCTTATTGTCGAAGGCATCGCCGTCGGTGCAGATAACATGCCGGGCTCCGTCGACGTCGATGGAGTTGCGCGGATTGATGCGCACGAGAGAAAAGTTGCTCGTGCCTCAGCCGGAGTCGGCGATCAGGATCAGCTCCGGGCGATTGACGCGGCGCTGTTAGTCATAGCCGGCGGCCGCCGGCTCGGGAAAGAAATGGACCTGCTCGAAACCGGCCTTGCGCAATACAACCGGGAGGTGCATCAGGGCTAGCTCTTGTTCCCCTTTAGCACCGCTAACAGTCGAAAATTACAGCACCTTGGTGACTTCCCTTGACGGACTTAAGTTCAACGATCAATTTTCTTATCGGCGGCTGGTCAATGCGCGTTGTCAGAAAACCTTTTGCTCAAAATCGGAGCTAATGAGGGGGCTAGCATTCGACGGAAGAGCCAGAGGAATTGGTCCTCGTCGTTATTTATCGGAAGTCACAATCGTCTCATGTGGGATCTTCTTGTAACCGGCCGACGACTTGACGCCAAGCTCCGACGTTGCTGGAAGATTGAACGTTTTCCTTCTCGATTTGCGCAAAGCGCCGGTTTTTTTCCTGAAGTTGCTTGTTTAAGTTGTCGCACTCGGTAGAGAGGCGCTTGATCAATTTGCCGACCTCTGCTTCCTTAGCAGCGGTTGCCTGAATCAAGGATTCCTTTTGCTTCAGCACCACTTCTTGCTGTTCCAGACGATTCGAACTTTCGCGCAGAGCGTTTTCCAGCTCCTGAATTTTCAAACGAAACTCATTCTCAACGATGCGTAACGCATCGTTCTTCGCTTGAATGATTTCATCCCGTTTGGTAACCTGCGACTTTAGCGTCTCGATCTCTCGGGTAAGAGACTCGGAATTTAACCGGCCCGCCTGGCTATCGCCAGGCCGTTCACTCTCTTGAGGATGGTGCTGGCGCTTGATGAATGCGGAGATGTCGGTGGTGAGTGTTCTTAGCTCCTCCTCGCGGTGACCTAGCTGAACCTGCTTTTCAAGCAAGCGTTTTTCCATTTCCGCGAGCTGTGTCTTTGTCTTCTCTTGCAGCACTGCATATGCAACGTTTCGTTCTTGTAATGCAGCTTTGCTCTGTTCAAGCTGCTTGCTGAGACTGGCGAGCTCCGTCTGATATGTTTCTGTGAGTTGTCGCGGTCTTTGTGTCTCGTTTTTAGCGAAGTGATTGTAGGGTCGAACAGCGAAAGTATTAAGTCTGTCGATGTAGTCAAATAATTGGCTGGCTTGAATTTCGATATCCCGAATGCCATTGGCGTCGCCCGTCGATGCTGATCGCGTTGACGAAACTTCCTGTGATTGCTCTAGTTCGTTAGAACCCGGAAGCTGCTGCATAGTGATAATATTTGATTGTTTGTCCTGCATGAACCGAAAATCCCCCTGCGCCCTCAACCGATACACCATGTGAACGCAATTCTTATTCCAGCTCGAAGTAGTTGCGTACGGATCTTAAGTCTTTGGAATACCGATACATTATCGTAGGAGCTCCAGATAGTGTTGAACAACGGAATGGCGCCGAGTAGTTCAATATTGTCCACGGGTTCCACACGTTGTTCATAGCCGACAGGGTGAGGGTGTGTTCATTGATGGAAGTAGAGCGACGTTTGTTCGAATCGCACTCTTAAACTGCGTCTCCGTCGTCAATGTAAAGTCTCATTTGCGGGTTGACTTTGGCGACTGTGCGGCCGTAATCCCTTTACCGTCATCGCTCGATCATGGTAGTTTCCGAATACTAAAATTTCATCGCGAGGGGGAATAGATGCGGATAATCGAGAAATCATTTAGCGCCAAAGAGCATGGCGTTGCGGGGTTCCTATCCTATCCGGAGCGCGCCGAGCCCGGGCCGGCTTTGTATCTGATTCACCCCAAGGGCGGCCTTGGCGAGTACATCAAAACCGAGACGCGGAAGTTCGCCCAGCTCGGTTACACGACATTCGCGATCAATGTTTTCGAACAGCTCGGTTATCCCGAGCCGACACACATCGTCTCGGGGTCGCAGATTCAAGCCAAGACCCCGGACTCGGAATTTACCCGGGTGTTGACCGAGGGCTGGCGCTTTTTGCTCAAGCACTCGACCGTCAACAAGGAGCGCGTGGCGGTGTGCGGTTATTGCATGGGCGGACGCATCGCGATTCACTTTGTCGCGGCGACGCCGGAAGTGCGCGCGTTTGTGGGTTATTATCCCACCGTGCGCGCCGAGCCGGATTCGCCGCTCAGGCCGGTCCATCCGTCGGTCAGCGCGCGAAAGATTCGCTGTCCGTCGATCAATCTATACGGCGCCGATGATGTTACCACGGTGCTGCCGGTGCAGGAGCAGATGTGGCAGGCGTTCAAAGAAAACGGCCAGCCGCTAGAGTGGCATTTCTTCCCGTTCGGCGGTCATGGGTACGTCGATCCGGGCGCGCCGGGTTATAACGCTCACACCGCCGAACTCTCGTGGCCCCTTGTCACCGATTTCTTGGAGCGCCACTTAAAATGGACTTCGCCGGAGAGTCAAAATCCAAACCTGCACGCCTAAACGGCGCGACAATCTGAGAATGAAAACGCCACTGACGCTTGTATTCGTCGGTGGCGTTTTTTTTAGGCTTCTGAGGTTTTTATCGAGTCCAGCTCGATAATGCTTCTGAACCTTGTCTGTTTAATGGCCCACGCGCAATCCTCAGTTATTCGTTTCCTCGGAGCGTGCTCTTGAAGCCGTCGATCGTGAGCTTGCCGGTCACGATCCGTTCGAAGTCCGAGCTGCTGACGTAATGATTGAGCTCGGGCATCTTGAGATCCCAATGAAAAATGGCGTCGATCGGCGGCAACTCGGCGGGAAGCTTCGCGTCCTCGTGGGAGATTGAGATGTCTTTGTTGCGATAAATGCCTCGCACCCCGGCGCGATTCTTTTTGCACCAATCCAACACGTCGGCAAATGTCATGAGTTTTGTGCCTCCGCGACCTTGGGCTGGACTGGATTAAACAAGTGATCTTTCAAGCTGGTGTGGACGCCGTAGATGACTTTGCCGATCTTGGGCCTTTTTCGCGGTTCTGTGCTTACCTGATAGAGGATTAAGCGTTCGTTCCCCGTGTTGTTGAGTTGATAAAAGAAGCCCGCTGGAACGTGCACTGCCTGATGCTGCTTGAGGACGAACTCTTCGCCTTCTTTAAGGCCCTTCATCGTGCATGTGCCCTGAACCACGAAGAATGTGTGATCGGAACCGGGATGGCAGTGCAACTCGTCATTGACGCCGGGTTCGTAACTGTTGAGTGCAATGTGTACGAGATCGGTTTGGGTCGGACGGGCGTAGTTGCGACCGGTCGGACGTCCCCACTTCGCTTCCTTCTCGGCGTCGACTATGGTGATCTTATTGATTTTGCCCATTATGTTCCTCCTGGTTGATTAACTTGTCTAGAGATTCAAAACTTGGGCGACTTTACAGGAAGTGGCGGCCGGAAGACAAGCGCGCAATGCGCCGCCTACTGAGGCGCACAGGGACCACAGCGGCCAGGTGGCTTTGCCGTACGTGCGATTCGCCGCGAGCTCTAGAGGAGAGTCGCCGTGAAAACCGAGACGTGTGGATCATACCCCCGTGGGTGGTCATTCGGGCCCGTCGGTTAGGGTTTTTGTTAGCATAATTTTCAATATTTTAAATAAGTTGCATATTGTATCAAAAGTATACTTAAGATATATCCGCTAACCTCTAGATCGGTTCCTCAAAAAAATTTATAAGCCATTAAGATAGCGCGCGAATCGATGTCATTGTAGCTGGCTAGCGAAGCCTGGGCCATTGATCTCCCAAGTTCCAGTGATATCCGTTAGGCTCGACAACGAGAGGGGAGGTTCCTATGGCTGCCAAGATCGACTGCCTGACTTGCCGGAAACGGCCACGAAAAAAGACCGCAAGCAAATAGTTTGCATGAACGCTAATTTGATTTAGCGTCGAAGTCGTCACGTTTGTGATCGCTCCTCGGAGCCGTCGTTTAAGCAAAAGGCCCGCATTTTTAACTCGCGGGCCTTTTTATTTTATCGGCTTTGTAAGGATCACGGGAACAATTAGAAAAACGCAAGGGTGCGCATTTCGATACTTTCACGCGGCGGCGCGCCGGCTGGGGCCGCCGGATCGTCAAAAGCGCAGTGGCAGGTCCAGCGGGCGCGGCCATCCTTCATGGTATCGAAGCATTTGAACACGATGGCTTCGTTGCGCTGCATCTTTGGGAAGTAGTACCAGCGATGGGCCGGGTTGAATGTGCAGTGATACACTTCCCCCACCCGGTCCGGATATACCCGCGAGCTGGGAATCAGCTCTTTGATGCCGATCGTGCGCGCGTCGGCGATAGCGAGAGGTTCGCGCTCCACCGGATGGCGAATCGGCCGCCAAGTCTGAATGACCGCGAAGCGACGCTTTAGCAGCTCATCCGCTTCGTTTGGCAACAGGTCGCGCACACGCTGCGGTCCAGACCATTCGGTATAATCGTTGTGCGCATTGCGCACCGGACCGCTGATCTGCTTGGCTTCGCGAGTCGCGCTGTCCGCAGAGCGCAACGTATGATCGAAAACCAGGACCCGCCTGGCGCCCGATTTTTCTTTCACCAGTTGCTCCGTTTCCGGGTAGTAGACCGAGCGCACTTCGGCTTCGTCATAAAAGTCCATTACCTTGGTTTCATGCTTGACGAAGATGAAGCCTTCGCGTTCGAGGGACAGCCGGTTGGCGACGGCGCGACCGTCATAAACTGCCATGGGGTATTCCTGATACTGGCCCTTGCGCTTTTGATCGGCCTCGGCGCTGCTGACGCCGCCATAGCTGGCCGGTTTTTCTCCGGCGTCGATGAGGTAATTCAGCATGGCCTCAAAGGCTGGCGCTGCATCTTCCATCGGTTCGGCTCGCGACATGTTGGCTTCCCTTCGGTTCGGTTCCGATTACCTTCTCGGTAGCATTTCACAGGGAGTTTGCCTGGGTCCCAAGCTCTCATAGTAGCCGTTCTTCTCCGGAACGTAGCGGCCTTGATTGAAGTCGCCGCCTTTCTGGCTGCGAATGATCACCGCCACCGTGCGCTCGCCGACAGTGATTTCGGTGTGCACCTCGTAGGGCTTTACCAGATCGATTTCCCCGGGCCCGACCAGCAAATTGCTGCTCTCGCGAATCTCGGCGTAATCGGGCTTGGATCGGTCGTCGAGCCGGTCGTAGCGCACCACCCGTTCGCGCCCGTCGAGCACGCCGTAGAGCGTGTAGATATGCGCGTGATCGTGGATGCGCGCCGGCCGTCCATGGCGCGCATCGCCTTTGGTAAGGCCGTTAATCGCAAAACCATAGTCGGGATCTTCATAGAACAGTAGATTCTCGGCGCGGCCGTCGGCGGGTACGCAGTCCGGCCAGTGCTTGGACGCCGCAATCACATCGGGGTCCGCCAATAGTTCGGCTAAAATCGGTCGCAGACCGTTCCAGCGCTTGTCCAAGTCGGGTTCTTGGGCGAATAGGGCGCGGGTTTTCCGGACAAAGCGCTCCATTGCGTTCTCGCTCCGCGTTTGAGTTTGGCTCTGTATCTCTGCCTGCGTTTCCATAAATCCTCCTTAAGGTTGCAGTGGTTGTGGTGTGGTGTTGGCGTTTTGCGGTTTGGCGCTCTGAAACGCATCTGCGGCACCGTAGAAGCGCGCGCAGTTATCCCAGAGAATTTTGCGCTTATCATCATCCGATAAGGACAGTTGGAGAAAGCTTTCGACGGCGTGCGGATATTTCGAATCGCCATGCGGATAGTCGGTGGAAAACACCAACTGATCGCAACCTAACTCTTCGATGGTGTGGCGCGCCGGGGCTTCGTCCGGCTCGATCGATATCCAGCACTGCCGCTTGAAATATTCGCTCGGTTTCATCACCAGGTCGGGCATGAAAATATCGCCCTCGCGCTCGAACCCTTCGTCCAGACGCCACAAGAGCCACGGCAGCCACGAACAGTTAGCTTCGAGAAACGCTACGCGTAATTTGGGATGACGCTGGAGAATACCGCCGCCGAGAAATGCGCCCAAACCCATCATCTGTTCGAAGGGCTGCGCGTAAACGCGGCGCAGGCCGAAATTCGGCTCGAAGTGCTCCGCTGCTTGACGGGAGCGCGATGCCGAAGCTTCATGGAAGCCGAGCGGCAAGTTGAGCTCTTCGAGCAAGCTCCAAAGCGGTTCATAAGAGGGGTCGTACCAATTTTTGCCGTTGATAATGTTCGAGCGGAGAAACACCGAGCGAAATCCATACTCTTCCGCCACCCGGCGAGTTTCGCTCAATGCGTCGTCGAGATCGTAGACGGAAATCATGCCGGCGCCGAGCAGGCGGTTGGGATCCGACGAACAAAAATCATGGAGCCAGTCGTTGTAAGCGCGCGCCATCGCGGCGGCGAAGCGCGGATCCTGGTCCGGGAAGGTAAGGATGCCCAAGCCGCGCGTCGGGAACAGCACCGCGGTGTCGATGCCTTCCGTATCCATCGCTTCGAGCTGCACCGCACCGGTCCAGCCGCGTTCCGAGTGGTTTCTATAGATATCTTGGTTTTTGTTGAAGTTGCGGCCGCGATGGGGCGTACCGCCGGTGCGCCGCGTGTCCACGGATACCTTCGGAAAAATCGTGCCGAGATCGCGCACGTTGTCGGACGTCCGGCCGCGCGGAGCCCGTTCGCGAAACTCAGGGTCGATGTAACGCTGCCAGAGATCGGGCGGCTCCATGATGTGCATATCGCTGTCAAATACTTTAAAACCATTTTTCGCCATGGCCGGTTCCTCTATTCGCCGAGCGTAATGCTGTCCAAGGGTTGATGTCAAGCTAATCGCTGCAAGATGGCAAGCCGTGGAACTCGGCACAACGGATGCGGCGATCCTTCATTGACAAACTTGCGCCGTGAGTTTTAAAGTCGAGTCAGTTACGAGCCGCTTGAGGTCGTCGTTTCTATGATTCTCAACCTTGCTGTTCATTCGATCAACGAAATTCATTTTGGCGCCGCGATCCGCTTGGAAAATTCACTCCTCACCGTTGCCCCGGACGCATTGCGCCGTTTAGTGCTGCAAGATGGCCGCATCGAAGCGGTGGATTTTGCAATAGCCCGTCCAGGCGAAAGTTGCCGGGCTGGGCCGGTGTTCGATATTGTCGAGCCGCGCGCCAAGGAGGCAGGCGGTAGCCCCGACTGGCCCGGCGTGCTCGGCGCGCCACAAACCGCGGGCAGCGGCACGACCCATGTTCTCCGAGGGGTAGCCGTCACGGCATTGCGCGAGGACTCGCCGGGTGAGTCGCGCGGCGCGACCGGATATATTTTGGAAATGAGCGGCGAAGCGGGCGCAAGCAGCGATTACGCGAGGTTGCAGCATCTGATCATGGTTCCACACACGCGTGCGGAGTTGCCGGCGCACTCGCGCCAGCGGGCGTATCGTTTGGCGCAACTGAAAGTCGCTGTCAAGTTGGCTCAGGCCGCTTTCGCGGCGCGCCCCGAAGGGGTTGAAGTATTCGATAATTCCATCGACAAGGATGGCGCCGATTTGCCGCGCTTGGCCTACGTCGGACAAATCTTTTCACGCCAAAGGAAGCCCGAAGCCGAGGAAGCGATTCTCTATGGCGCCAATACCGACGGTATGCTGCCCACTCCGTTGCATCCCAACGAGTGGCTCGACGGCGCCGTGCTGCCCTCCTATCATGAGTCGCTCGGCGGCGCGGAGACTTATTTTTATCAAAACCATCCCGTCATCGGCGCTCTCTACCGCCGCCATCAGGCGCGCGAATTGAATTTTGTCGGCACCGTGGCGACTATCGCTTCCGCCGATAACTTCGACCGCGAGCGTAACACCCGCTTCGCCGCCAATCTGGTGAAGTGGGCGCTCCAAGCCGACGCTGCGATACTCACCAAGTTTGGCGGCGGCGTGCCGCACACGGATTTGTCGGAGACGGCGCGATTACTCGAACACGCCGGAGTCAAAACCGCAGTGCAGGTTACCGACCTGGCGCGCGATCATCGTGTCGAGTCGGCGTTGCTGTTCAATTATCCCGAGGTCGACGCGATCGTTTGCATCGGCGGCAATAGCACGAGCTGGACGCTGCCGCGGATGGAGCGGGTGATCGCCGCAAACAGCGGCTTGGCTGAGTTGCTCGCCGGGCCGCTGGAAATCGAATCGCTCAACATCGTCGGCGTGGCCAATCAACAGGGCGCATCGCGCTTACGTTCGATGGTTTATTAGGTATGAAGCGCGCGGCGAAACGCGAGTGCGAGGAGTAAATATGCGGGTTGTCCACTATCTGAATCAGTTTTTCGGCGGGCTGGGCGGCGAGGAGAGAGCCGGCGCGCCGCTGGAAGCGCGCGATGGCGCCGTCGGGCCGGGGAAGTTATTGGAGCAACTGCTTGGCGATGGCACCCAGGTAGTTTTGACTTTGATTTGCGGCGATAACTACGCAGTGGAGAGCCAAGAAGAGTGGCTCGATACGGCTTTGCAGAAAATCCGTCAAGCCAACGCGGACCTCTTCATTGCCGGGCCCTGTTTTTTAGCCGGGCGCTACGGCATGGCCGCGGGGGCCCTCTGCGCAGCCGTGCAGACCAACCTTGGTATCCCGGCAGTAACCGGCATGGCGCAGGAAAACCCCGGTGTCGATCTTTACCGGGAGTCGCTGTATATCGTCGATTCCGGAGACAACGCCGCCAAGATGCGCGATGTGCTCGAAACAATGACGCGCCTGGCCGGCAAACTGCTGCGCCGTCAAAGCATTGGTTCGCCCAGGGACGAAGGTTATATCTCGCGTGGGCTGATTCGCGATCAATTCGTCGAACGCAGAGCCGGGGAGCGGCTGGTCGACATGGTCATGGCCAAAGTCAAAGGCGCGCCCTTCGAATCAGAGATGTTTCCCGCTACTTTTGCCCCTGTGCCGGCGCCGGCGCCGGCGAAAGATTTGAAAAACGCCAAAGTGATGCTGATCACCGACGGAGGCCTCGTGCCCAAAGGCAATCCGGATAAAATACAAGGCTCAGCGGCAACGCGCTGGGGGTCTTACAGCATCAAAGGCTGTGATGATCTGAAAGGTGAGGACTACGAAATTTCTCACGGCGGCTACGATGCGCGATTCGTGCGCCAAGATCCCGATCGCCTGGTGCCGCTGGATGTCATGCGTGAGTTGGAGAACGAGGGCGTTGTCGGCAAGCTGTGCGACGAGTTTATTTCCACGTCCGGCTTGGCCAATCCGTTGTCTAACACCCGGCGCATGGGCCGCGAGATGGCCGAGAGGGCCAAACGGCTTGGGATCGACGCGATCATTCTCACTTCGACTTGAGGCACCAGCACTCGCAGCGGCGCTGCGATCACGACGGAATTGGAAAAGGCGGGCATCCCGACCGTGCAAATCACTTCGGCTGTAGCGGTGGCTAAAATGGTCGGTGCCAACCGCGTCGTCCTCGGCAACGGCATCGTGCATGTTGTCGGCGATGCGAACATGTCCACCGCGGAAGAAAAAAGAATTCGGCGAAGTTTAGTCGAAAAGGCGTTAGAAAGCTTGCAGCGTGATTACTAACCTTGATGAAATGGGCCACATCATCCAAGTTTCTCTTGGGACCCATTACAGAAAAAGACATTCAAATTCGACGGTTTCCTCCCCCGTTTTTCCCTACTCCGGTATTGAATGGGTTCGAGCGAAACGCTGAATTGATCAGCGTCTGAGCGTGTGCTTTGCCTGCCGGGCAGAGGATGACCCCGAGGCCTGGGATGGCGCGACGATTTCTGTGCAACCTACGGGGCATAGGTCCCTAAACGTACGGAGGTCGGCGCCATAATTTATGTGTTGGTTGGCAATTAAGTTAGAAAATTTTCTTTAATTGAAGTAAAATTACCCCATAATTTGTCGGCTTTATTGGCACTAGATCAAAGAATTTGATGAAAACGCGACGCCTTATAGGACCGTTACTCATTACACTAATTTCATCGGGGCTGTTGATTGATTACATTTTTTTTAGAGATTCACCGTGGAGCCTTGTCAACTTTTTATCGAAAATCGTTGCAATTTTGGTTGTGATATTTGGTTCTGCTTTGAATCCGGCTGTCACGGGCTGGCTTGAAAAAATGGCTCTACCTCTGGTGACCGTCGGGCTGGCAATTGTGTCGATTTCTGTGCTGATAGCTCGGGCTAAAAGTGCGATGAGCAAGGTAACTCCGGATGCTGACACTCCATTATTTCAAACTACCGACGTTCAGGCACCGCCCGAACCGTCGGATTTGAGTGAAGCTGTTTCATTCGTGACATTGAACCGACGGTCGCGATCCGGACTCCTGGTTAAATTTACATGCGCTTTTGTCGCCGTGGCTGTCCTGTTTGGTGTTGCCGTTTGCATCATTGTTTATAGCTTGTTCTGGCGGACCAGCGAAAAGGAGTTCAAGGCTCAGGCCGATGCGATCAGCACCGTAATTGCTGAGGTCGCCTCGCGTCAGCTGACATCAGCGGGAATCTCACAGTTACGCAGCGATATCTCCAAGTATGCCTCCGACGGTTCTGTCGCATACATTTATATCGAGGATGCTCGAGGCGAAATTATTGCTCAAACGCCGGAAGATCTACCGGATCATCTTCTTCGCGAGAGCCCTAGTCCCGCCAATCAAACGACTGGAGGGACTGACGTCACCTATCGGGGCTCAAGTGTGTTCGAAGTCGCTAAGCGACTGGGCGATGGTAAAGCTGAAGTCGTCCACGTTGCTTTTCGGCGCGATCTTATGGAAGTGCCCGCTCGAGGTATAATCGTCCCGGTCGCCGTTTCGATTTTTACCGTATTAATCGTGGCTGTGGGGTTGTTTTTTGTGTACGTGAAGCGCTACGTTCATCGGCCTTTGTTTCAACTGGTAGAACATGCGAACCGCATCAGTAAGGGAGAGTTTGCTGTGCAATTAGGCGTTGCGCGACAGGACGAGCTTGGCGAAATCGCACGGTCGCTGGAGCGCTTGCGTTCAAGCTTGCGAGCGATGTTGACCCGTTTAGAGAAACGCCCCACTGCGAAGCCGTAGCCGCTACTCAATCCGCGCCTGAAGTGCCTATTTCGAGCTGAATAAATTGGCGTTTATTGGCAGTTTTCGGAAGGGTCTGTTATATTAAAGTGCCTTGAGAGCATAGGGACACCCGGGCGATGTCGTTCCCTTCTGGCGATAACGCGCTCATTGGAACGCGCCCAGCAGGCGGCTCTCAGGCGCCCGGTCAATGAGAAACCGAGCCTTAAATCTTGTTTTTCTTATCTCGCTGAGTTGTTCTCTTTTCGGCGTGTTGATCGTGTATGTGGAGCCCGATGCGGCGGCAGCCTTCGCTTACTTAGTTTCAAAAATCTTCAGAGATGCGGCTAGTAGCCTGGAATTGAAGACATCGATCCATTCGAGCCCCGATTCTATTTTTTCGCTTGTCGGATTTTATCGTGATACAATTTTTTATGGGATTTTGGCCTTCTGCGCGACGGTGCTGACTGGCTGTGCGTGCTTTTCTATTTTAACCCATAGCAGAAGAGACCGTGCGGTTCACCATCTTGGCGCGAATCGGGACGTATCCGGCCGCATATCCGGAGATGTGCTCGATCCCCGCAACGATGGAATTTCTTCCGCTTGGGGTATGGCGACGTATCTCTTGAATCGCGGCTCGGCGGATTCGAGTTCATGGTCAAAGCGTATTGGTTTCAGGGACAATATGATGACCCCGACACTATGGCGTTTGAGAGCGCTACATTGCGGGCTGGTCGGCAAGATGATTTTCATCTTTACCGGAGCTATAGCGGTGTTTGGAATCGTGACCGTAATTTTGGTCTATTCGATCCTTCTCCCCTCGCTTAAAAGGCAAACCATCGAACGGGCAAAAATCAGGGCACTCAACATCGCAACCATAGCAACGATTACTGCGTCGAAGAAAAAAGTTGGTATGCTAAGCCAGCTTCTACGCAAGGAAGCTTCAGTGGCAGGCCTGGCGTATATTCTGCTCGAAGACGGAACAGGCACCGTCTTAGCCCATAGTTTCTATACGTTACCAAAACAAATTGGGAATCCTGACCTGCCCGGAGAGTTTTCAAATGAAACTCATTCAACGATCGCGTTGGGAGATGACTTGGTTTATGACGCAAGATTTCCAATCAGGGTAGGGAGAGCGAAATCCGTACGCATCGGTCTGTGGAAGCGTGACACTGATGCCGAGCTCAGCGAAATTGCAATGCCCATTGTTAATCTTGTCGCCCTAGTTGTGATCGCTGAAATCGGTCTCGCTATTTTCCTGATTTGGCGTCTCACTCGGCCCATTTTAAGAATAGTACGTGTCGCGCGCCGGATTAGTATAGGCGAACTCGATGTTATCTCGCCTGGTGTTGAAGACAATGGTGAATTCGGGGAGCTGTCACGAGCTCTCGAACGAATGCGGTCGAGCGTCAAAGCGGCAATGGCGAGGTTATAGAAATTTAGATTGGCATCGTTAAGTTGCGCCACCACGCGTGGAATGCGCACTGATGCTCTGAGACCCTGTTCGCTGATCTAGCCCGACGGAAATCCCCAAGAACACACAAATAGAAGCGAGCATAGCTTGGACGAAACGGATTTTTGTAAAGCTAGAATGAGCCATGAGGTTTGTTTCCTCTCCCAATATTTGGTTGTTTCTAACCTTCTGCAAGCGGCTCTCGAAATTCACGTGACTGGACGAGTTTTATCCCTCCAACGCCTGCGTTAGCTAAACCGGCTTCGTGCCGACTGCCTTATCTCCCGACGTCGGCCACCACTGTATTTCGGTTACCGAGATGGTCCGGGCCGCCGCTGACAAGAGGCTTTTGAAGGGCCGCCAGCGGACTATGTTTAAGGGCGATCTCTTGGCCTTTTTCCGATAAACCCGGATTCCGCAGTTGGAATCGAGACCAAGAGCGAGGAGCAAACCTTCCGTAGGGAAGACAATGGGCTTGTGCCTCTAAGCCGACTCCGATCATTGGTGCTTTACGGAGAAATCTTATCCTTATGCAGCGG
>JBLMXG010000152.1:0-2628 GCA_050257635.1 Chloroflexota bacterium | reverse complement strand
GATTCGGGTGCTGCGCTACCTTCGTAAGGCGTACGGCCGAGGTCGATGGCGGAAGATGAAAGGAAATGCCACTGTTCGACTACCCAATAACGTTCTCCGTAGGGTCGAATTGCACTGGTATGAGGCTCATGGAATAGGCAAAAGAGACGTAAAGATCAAGCACTATCTGGATTAGCCATGAAACAACCAACAAAGCACTTTGCACTGTGCATCGACAACAGCGACTACGAGGTCTCGTTAATTTTCGGGAAGGTTTATCCGATTCTCCCTGATGCAAGGGCTGCCAAGGACGACCTAGTCCGTATTGTCGATGAGAGCGGGGAAGACTATCTTTTTCACAAGAGTCATTTTGTTTTTGTGGATTTTCCAAAGGCCATTCAAAAGAAGTTACTTGCGCTGCAGAGTGCGCCTCAAAACACCCGGTCTAATTTCTGACCCTTTGATATCTGATCCGAATTCCGAACTCTAGCTCTAACCGTGTTTGCGCCCGCTGACGTCTGACTTCGGATCTCTGACTTCAGACCTCCGCCATTGTCACCAGCACCGCGGCGCCCTGGATTTGCCCGGCTCGCAGCCGGGACAAAGCTTCATTTGCCTGGGCCAGCGGAAAGGTCTGCACTTCGGTGCGCACGGGCACGCGCGGCGCGAGCGCGAGGAATTCTTCGCCGTCGCGGCGGGTGAGGTTGGCGACCGAACAGATAGATCGCTCTTCCCAAAGCAGTGAATAGGGGAAGCCTGGAATATCGCTCATGTGGATGCCACCGCAGACGACGATCCCGCCTTTGCCGATGGCGCGCAGTGCCTGGGGAACAAGTTCGCCGGCCGGCGCGAAAATAATGGCGCCGTCGAGTTTTACCGGCGGAATTTCGTTCGACCCTCCGGCCCAGACGGCGCCCAGGCTCAGAGCGAATTTTTTTGCCTCTTCATCGCCCGGCCGGGTAAACGCGTAAATCTCCCGCTGCTGATAGCGCGCCACCTGCGCGACGATGTGCGCCGCCGCCCCGAACCCGTAGATGCCGAGGCGCTTGCCTGCTCCGGCCTTGACTAGGCTGCGGTATCCGATCAGTCCCGCGCACAATAGCGGCGCCGCTTCGGCGTCACCGTATGATTTCGCAATGGGAAAGCAAAAGCGCTGATCGGCCAAAGTATATTCGGCATAGCCGCCGTCGAGCGTGTAGCCGGTAAACTTCGCTTGATCGCAGAGATTCTCTTGTCCCGCGCGGCAATAGGAGCATTCGCCGCAGCTCCAGCCTAGCCAGGGAATGCCGACGCGCTCGCCGATCTCAAACCGAACGACGCCGTCGCCCCGCTCTGCGACGGTGCCGACGATTTCATGGCCCGGGACAAGCGGCAGCTTGGGCTTTGTAAGCTCGCCATCTACGACGTGAAGATCGGTTCGGCACACCGCGCAGGCGTGAACGCGGATTAAGAGCTGGCCTGCGCCTGGCTGAGGCACCGGCACGTCAGCCATCCGCAACGGCTGGCCCACTTTTTCAAAAAGCATTGCACGCATGTCCAAATTACTACCGAAGATCGTTTACGAAGCCAAACGTTTCCCGAAGCATATTACGGTCGCTTTCGTTCTATTTTGACAGCAGCAAGTCGCGTAATGTAAGGTTTATCATACCCCTTTTGGGAAGCAGAAATCGCGGCTGTGGACTGTGAAAAATGGTTGAGGATTGTCTCCAACTTGCGTGTCGATCGCAAAGGAACCATTGCGCCGCATAAGCCTCTGTTACTGCTCGTTTTAGCGGAACTCGCCGAGCAAGGTAAACTGAGCGGCAGACATCTTCCCCTGACCGGCGAACTAGTTTTTCGTTTCCTAGCGTACTGGACAGTTGTTGCTGAGAGGCGACCGCAACGTCCTGACATTCATCTTCCTTTTTATCACATGCGGAGCGATGGTTGCTGGACACCTCTAGATGCCGACGGCCAGCCCACTCTTGAGCGTCGCCGCGCTGTGGCAGCCGCTCTCGACGAAACGTTTTTAGCCTGCCTAAATGACGCAGAATTTCGGCGGCAGATGCGCCGCATTTTAGTCGCGAAATACTTCCTAGATTTTGGCGAGCGCGCCGCCCTGTATCAACTCGTTGGCTTGCCTGTACCGCCGGAGGCAACTGTTAAGGAGGACGCGAGACTGTATGAAGCGGCACGTGAACGTGGGCGGGAAGCTAGATTTCGTCTGACCGTCGTTCCAGCATATAATTACACATGCGCCCTTACTCGCTACCGTCTTGTGACAATCGATAGTGGGAGTATTGTGGAAGCCGCACATATTCACCAGTTCTCTGATAGCCGCAACAATCACCCTCGTAATGGAATAGCACTTTGCAAAAACGCGCACTGGATGTTTGACGAGGGCCTTTGGTCCTTGGATGATGATTACCGTGTTATCGTCGACCGCCAACGTTTCGATGAATCCGGCGCGAACGAGCAGCTTTTGTCACGGAAGGCGAACACGCGGATTCTCTTACCCGCTGACCCTGATTACTGGCCGGACAAAACCCATCTTGCATGGCATCGCAAGTATCACAGATTCGAACGCGTATAAATTTGTGGCAAGGAAAGAGGTTAAGTGTTCATGCAGATTGAAGTACTGACGCTTATTGTCGGTCTGGGAATCGGCGG
>JBLMXG010000151.1:0-47521 GCA_050257635.1 Chloroflexota bacterium | reverse complement strand
TGGCCCGGAATGCGCACGGAAACATGGCCCAGGATATTATCCCAATGACCCTCGTTCGCGAGGATGTTGCAGGAATAGGCGAGATTCTCTTTCAATTCTTTGAGGTTCGCGGCCATGGGATCTCCTTGTTGGACAATGATTGACGAATGAAGATAGACGGATGACCGTCATCTTCGATCATCCTTTCTCAGTTTTTGCTTCGTAAGCGGAAGCGCTGAATTTTTCCCGTGACGGTCTTCGGTAGGTCGTCAACGAATTCGACCCAGCGGGGATACTTGTACGGCGCCAACTTGCTCTTAACATGATTCTGCAGCTCAAGGCGGAGCTCGGGAGTAGGTTTGAATTCGCCTTTGAGCAGGACGAAGGCTTTGGGTTTCAGCAAGCCATCCGCGTCGGTATCGCCGATGACTCCAGATTCGAGTACGGCGGGATGCTCCATCAAGGTATTCTCGATTTCTATCGGAGAGACCCACAGGCCGCCGACTTTCATCATGTCGTCGGAGCGGCCGCAATACCAATAATAACCGTCGACGTCGCAGTAGTAGGTATCGCCGGTCTTGAGCCAATCGCCCAGCATCGTCTTTTTGGTCTGCTCGTGTTTGTTCCAATAGTAGGGCGCGTTGGCGTCGCCTTTCACCAAGAGGTTTCCGACTTCCCCGATCGGCACTTCACGCCCCTCATCGTCGACGATCTTGGCCTCGAAGGCAGGGGTTACTTCGCCGCTGCTGCCCGCTTTGGCGCGGCCCGGACGATTGGCCAGGAAATCATGCGTCGCTTCGGTGGAACCGACCACATCAAGCAGTTCCAAACCCGTGCGATCTTTCCATTGATGAAACAATGCCGGCGGCAATGGCTCGCCCGAGGAAAGACAAACTCGGAGGGAGCTTAAGTCGTAATTCTTCTCGATGCGCAGAAAACGTGCGTAGAGCGTCGGCACCGAAAAGAAGAAAGTTGGCTTGTACTTGTCGATCACTTGAAGAATCTTTTCCGGGTCCGGTTTTTCCGGCCAGAGCACCGTGGACGCGCCAAAGCGGAAAGGAAAGTACAGGGAGTTTCCCAAACCGTAGGAGAAAAACATTTTGGAGGCCGAGAAACATAGATCGTTCTCGGTCATACCGAGCACCGGCTTGACGAATAGATCGCTGATCGTGATCATATCGTGCTGCAGATGTACCGCACCTTTAGGGCTGCCCGTGCTGCCCGAGGTGTAACCCCAGAAACAGACATCGTCTCTGGTGGTTTTTGCGGCATTGAGATTGGCCGAAGCCTTGGCGATCAAGCCGTCATAGGAAAGCGCCTTGCCCCTCGGCGCGCCGACGACAACGATTTGTTTCAAAAACGGCGTACGGTCCCAGATCTTTTCGATTTCCGGAAGCACCGATTCATGGACGATGATCGCCCGCGCCCGGCTGTCGTTGATGAGATATTCATACTCCTTGGCGAACATCCAAGGGTTAGTCGGCACAGCGACCGCGCCAATTTTGATCGCGCCGAAAAAACCGTAGACAAACTCGGGCGAGTCCGGGAGGATCACCAGCACGCGGTTTTCGATCTCGATGCCGAGATTTTTGAGCGCGTTGCCGGTACAGTTAACTTTTTCGAATACTTCCTGGTAGGTGATCTTCTGATCTTGGTAGTAGATCGCGATCTTGCCGCCGCGACCTTGCTGGATGTTCGCATCCACGAAGGTCGTGGCGGCATTGTAGATATCGGGCAGGTCAAGGTTCATGAAAGACGCTGAATGGTCGAGGATGGAGGATCGAAGCTCGAAAATCGCGATCCTCTATCACCCATCTTCTATCCTCGGTTATTCGCCTCCGATGATGTCCGAATGCGTCTCGGTGGCGATGACCACTGACTTGGAATCGGTGTAGTGCTCGATCGCCTCGTCGCCATGTTCTTTACCGAGACCGCTCTGTTTCACACCCCCGAAGGGCAATTCATCGTAAATAATTTGCGCCGAGTTCACCCATGTGTAGCCGGCTTCGATATTTTCCGCACCGTACATTGCACGATTGATATCGCGCGTCCAAATCGACGAGCCAAGGCCGAAGATCGAGCCGTTGGCTTGTTCGATCGCCTGATCCAGGTTCTTCACTCGAATGATCGGCAGCGCCGGACCGAACACCTCTTCTTGAATCATCCGCGACTTGGGGTCTACATCCGCAACCAAAGTCGGCTGCAGGTAAAAACCCTTGTCGTATTCGTCGCTTTTCGGGCGCTGGCCGCCAAAAATGACTTTGCCGCCGCGCTTGACCGCGTCTTCGACCTGCTCTTCGACTTCCTGCCTTTGTTCTTTGGTATGGAGCGGTCCCATCAGCACTCCGGGCTTGAGGCCGTTGCCGACGCTGATCTTTTGCGCCTTTTCGACCAACTTTTCCATGAAGGCGTCGGCGATATTGTCGAAAAGGTACAAACGTTTGACCGCCAGGCAGGCCTGGCCGCAGTTGAAAAAGCGCCCCACGGAAGCAGCGCTGACAGCGCGATCGATGTCGGCGTCGTCGCAGACGATCATCGGATCGCTACCGCCTAATTCTAAAGTGACGTGCTTGAAGTCTTTGGCGGCAGACTGCATGACACGGCGACCGGTGTCGGTGGCGCCCGTGAAACCAATTTTTCGCACCGTCGGATTCACCAGCAGCTCTTCGCCGACCACGCTGCCGGGCCCGGTGACGACATTCAATACGCCTTTTGGACCGCTGGCATCTTCTATCGCTTTCTGGATGATCTCGCAGGTGCGCAGATCGGTCAAGGGCGTCGTTCCCGCCGGCTTGACCACGACGGTGTTGCCGGCGAGCAAGGCGGGACCCAGCTTGTTGCCCATTAAAGATACGGGAAAATTCCATGGAACAATTGAGCCGCACACGCCCAAAGGCTTGCGCAGAACGATGCCGTGCCGACCGGTGTCGAGCATGACGGCCGAGGTGCGCATGGTTTTCGCCATGCCGCCGTAGTGGTCGAGGGTGTGGACGAAGCGGCGGATTTCCAAGATCGATTCGCGCATCGGCTTGCCTTGTTCTTTGGTCAACAAGGTGGCCAGCTCCTTTTCCTGTTGCAGTATCGTATGTCCGGCCGACAGTAAAATCGCGCCCCGCTTGGACGGCGCCATCGAGGACCATTTTTTCAATGCACTTTGCGCGGCGTTGATGGCGCGACGAATGTCGGTTATGGTTCCCTTGGGGACGCTATCGACAAGCTCTCCGGTGGCGGGGTTGCGGACTTCGGTGGTCTGTCCGCTGTCGGAATCGACTTGCTCGCCCGCAATTAACATCTTGGCCATAGAGGACCCTCCTAAATCTTCGGTCGGAAACTAGAAAAAAAACACGTTCATAGGACGAAGTCAACAATTCCAACACTAGGTAAAGGTCGAGACAGAGGTGAGATTTGACAGCCGGCACGGCTGGCGCTAGTTTCTTGGAACTCGCCGCAATTCCAGGGCCTCATAAAAGGTAAAACGCATAAAATCGTTTCGCCGGCGTGTGCGTTTATGTAGATGGGCTTAGTTCACGAATGAAGAGTCACCCAAGATTTGGCCATGGCGAGAGCCTTATGGCGCGACGCCGGGCGGCTGCTCCCATAAACGTGATCCGAATAACCGCGCTAGCGCACGAGCCGCAGTTTGCGAATCGGGTGACCCATCTGAGCCAGCCGTAAATCAATGTAGTCACACACGCTAATACGATAATTTTGGATCGGAAATTGATCAACGATGAAAAAATGGCTTAAACGACTCGGCGTTGGTTTGGTTATCGTTGTCATCGGACTCCAGTTCGTCCCGGTCGAGCGAACCAACCCGGCGGAGCACGGCCAGCCGCAGGCGCCCGCAGAAATACAAGCGCTCTTGCGGCGGGCTTGTTATGACTGCCATTCCAACGAAACGATTTGGCCTTGGTATTCGCAAATCGCGCCCTTGTCGCTATTGCTGGCGCGCGATGTCAAAGAGGGGCGGCGGGAGGTGAATTTTTCCACGTGGGAAAAATATGAGGCACGGCGCAAAAACCGCAAGCTCAAAGAGATCGCCGAGCAGGTCGAAAAAGGCGATATGCCGCCGTGGTATTATCTGCCGTTTCACCCCGATGCCAAGTTGTCGGCAGCGGAGCGCGAGATGATTATCAAGTGGGCGACGCGGGGATGAGGCAAACACGATAGTTTCCATGAAACAAAATATGCCCGCGAGAGTGAATCACGGACTTGCAGTTCTCCCCAACCCAAGCCAATATCTCTGCATGGTGATCTGGGTATTGTGGGTTTTGTTGAGCATCGGCATTTGTTCGCCCGCCGCGGCACGTGCGCAGGCGCCGCTACAAAAAGTCGTCGTGACTTATTCGAGCCGCAGCATCGCGTCCATCGATTTGTTTGTCGCCCAGGAGCGCGGTTTTTTTCGCGAAGAAGGTCTCGATCCCCAACTCGTTCAAGTGCGCGCCACAGCGGCGATCGCCGCTATCGTCTCGGGCGAGGTTCACGCCTTGGGTTCTATTGGCAGCGCGATTCGAGCGATTCCGCGCGGCGCGCCGATCAAAGTTCTTGCCGTGAGCTTACGCCGCCCTATTTTCTGGCTGGTAGCCCGGCCGGAGCTTAAAAACTTCGCCGATCTAAAAGGCAGGGTCATGGGTACGACAACGCTCGGCGGCAGCCAGCATACCGCGGGCATACGCATGCTGCGGCGCGCCGGCTTGAATCCGGATAAGGATCTGACGGTTGTTTTGGGCGGAGACGTACCGACACAACTTCAGGCCTTGGTGAACGGGTCGATTCAGGTTGCAATCCTGTCGCCGCCGATGGTGATTGTCGCGCGGGATAAATACAAAATGAATGTTCTGGCGAGCGCCATCGATGAGTTTACCAGCTTGCAAAACGGTTTGGGAGTGTTGGAGAAAAATCTCAGGGACCCGCTGGTGAAAAAGATTCTGCGGGCGCGCGCCAAGGGGAACCGCTATTTTCATCAGAACGAAAAAGGCACGGCGGAAATACTGGTCAAGAATCTCAATGTCGATCTTAGCACGGCACTCGAAACCTACCGGATCTCGCGCGGCGCCTTCACCGCCAACGGCATTCCGAGCGACGATGAATTGACGGAGTATCTCAAAGAAGACGCAAAGATTCTCGGGCTGGCGGCGCCTGTTCCGGTCGCCAAGGTTTTTGATTTTTCGTTGCAGCGAGAAATCAATCGGGAGCTGGGGGCCAATGAGCGGGGGTAAAAACTCAGTGGCCGTGTTCGGCGGCGGCTGTTTTTGGTGCACGGAAGCGGTCTTCGACGAGCTGCGCGGTGTCCATTCGGTGCTCTCGGGCTATGCCGGAGGTGCTACCAAGAATCCCACCTATGAGCAAGTCTGCTCCGGTCGCACTGGCCACGCGGAAGTGATCCAAGTCGAATTTGATCCGGGCGAGATTTCCTTTCGGGATTTGATGACGGTGTTTTTTGCCACTCATGATCCCACCACACTCAATCGCCAGGGCAACGACGTCGGCACGCAATACCGCTCGGCAATCTTCTACGCCGACGAAGGGCAAAAGCGGGAAGCGGCGGCTTTCATCAAGGAACTCGACGAGGGAAAAATTTTCAAAGCCCCGATCGTAACGACGCTGGAGCCGTTGGTGGATTTCTATCCCGCGGAAGATTACCATCAGAAATTCTACGCCAACAATCCTTACCAACCCTATTGCCAGTACATGATTCCGCCGAAGCTCGGCAAGCTGCACAAACAATTCGCCGCCCTGCTCAAGTCACACAGCAAGTAACGGCAAATCGGCTGCGAAGTTTTTTATCAGCTGGGGTGACATGAGACTTTGACATGATATCATGTCCCGTGGATCGTTGCGTTGTAACGGCGCCACCGTTGGGTTCCGAGGTGGACCATGAGGACAAACGATGGAGGCCTTCCACTTTTTCACTAAGCTCGACCAAACGCTTCTGTTGGGCTTGCGCGCAAGCTCGATCGAAGAGCTGTTGGTCGGCATGCGATCGGTGCCGGACTCGTCGATTTACTTTCATACCCATCGATTTCTTGTTCAGCATCACTTTCTGTCGCCGGAACCGCCCAACGATTTTGCGTATTGGGTGACTCATGTGCTGGGAAACGATAGCTTGGGCGAACGGCTGTGGAGTGTCGACACCGTCCAGTTCAATGCGATCGGCGATCTGCGGGCTAAGATGATCGCCATTTTGGAAAGCCACTTGGCGATGAGCGGCCGCAAGACGGAATCTCAGGCTGGGGAAGAATTTTATTTTATGGCGTCACGCATATTCGTCTTGCCGACCGGCTATAGGGCGCGCGACTTGGACGAGTTTGCCCGCCAGCTGACCAAGGTAAGTATTAACAGCGTTTATTTTCACATGTTCGACGCCAAGCTGCGCTTGAAAAGCGGCGAGAATGATTTTTCCCGGTGGTTTCGTCACATCGGCCACGTGCCGCTTGCCGATGAGACGCGTCGCTTGGACCCCTATGCATATACTTTGGACGGACTCAGGCAGCACATCATCGCTCTCGTGAAGCAACATGATCGCCATTGAACATTATGCGCCGATCGTCGGCCGCGGGCCCATCGATGAACTCGGGTTGCTCGCCGATCGACTGCGCGGCAAAACCATTCAGAATATCAACTCGACCGCGGTTGGGGGCGGGGTGGCGGAAATTCTATCGCGCTTGGTGCCGCTGTTGAAGCAGCTTGGAGTGGATACGGTGTGGGACGTGATCAAAGGCGACGAGAAGTTTTTCGTGACGACAAAAAAAATTCATAACGGCTTACACGGCGTGCCAGTTAACATGAGCGCAGCCGAGTATGAGCATTTTCTCGAAGTCAATTACGAAAACGCGGCGCAGCTTCGCTTCGGCGATATTGTCTACGTTCACGATCCCCAGCCGGTTGCACTGGTGGCGAAGGGCAAAACAGCCGGCAAGCCATGGGTGTGGCGCTGCCACATCGATTTTTCCCAGCCCGATGCGAGCATCTGGGAATTTCTCAGCCGGTTTATCTGCCGTTACGATGCGGCGGTATTTTCTGCCCCTGCATTTGCGCGCGAGCTGCCGATACCGCAGGTGCTGATTTCACCGTCCATCGATCCGCTAAGCGACAAGAACAAAGAGCTGGACGAAGAAACGATCGATGCGGTATTTTCGCGCTTTGGGATCGATCGGTCGAGACCGGTGATCACGCAAATTTCGCGCTTTGACTATCTCAAAGATCCGCTGGGGGTGATCAAGGCGTTTAGACTGGCCAGGGAGCATGTGGACGGACAACTCGTGCTCGCGGGCGGTGCTGCGACTGATGACCCCGAGGGTCCGCTGATCATGGAACAGGTAAAGGCCGAAGCTGCAAAGGATAAAGACATCTTTGTATTGTTCCTGCCGCCGGCAAGCGATATCGAAATCAACGCGCTGCAGAGGGGTTCGACGATCGTTCTGCAAAAATCACTGCGCGAAGGTTTCGGTCTCACGGTCAGCGAAGCGCTCTGGAAGGCGAAACCGACAATCGCCAGCGCGGTGGGTGGAATACCTCTGCAGATCGCACACAAGTATTCGGGAATTTTGACTCACTCCATCGAAGGCACGGCGCAGTGGATCAAGCAACTCATCAATGCGCCGGACTACGCGCGCCGGCTGGGCTTGAACGGCCGGGAGCATATCCGCAATAATTATTTGATTACCCGGCATCTCAGGGATTACTTGTTATTGTTTATTTCGCTATTCAAAGAGGGAGACATCGTTTACCTGTGACGTCTCTAGCGGATCAAAGGGACTCCGAGCGTAGTAGGCTCAGCGGCCGGCGACTGGTTATCGTTTCAAATCGTTTGCCGTTCAGTGTTGAAATCGATGAGGGCGGGATGGTGTTTCAACCGAGCGCAGGCGGTCTAGCGACGGGCTTGGCGTCGTTGCGCGAAGCGGGCAAACAAGCCGCAGTCCTGCCGACTGAACACTTGTGGGTCGGCTGGCCGGGTCGCAGCATCGATAGCTCGCTCCAGGCGGAAGTCGCGCGCGAAGCCTCGACACGCTTTCAATCCCACCCGGTGTTTCTCACCGAAGAGGAAATGGAGCATTTTTATTTTGGCTTTTGCAATTCGACAATCTGGCCATTGTTTCATTATTTCACTTCCTACGCGGTGTACCAGCCGCCGTTCTGGGAGCAATACAAACGAATCAATCAGTTGTTCGCGGACGCCTTGGAATCGGTGCTCCGTCCCGATGACATCGTCTGGGTGCAGGACTATCACCTGATGTTGCTGCCGCGCCTGCTCAAGGCGCGACAGCGCGAACTGTCCGTCGGATTTTTTCTCCACATTCCGTTTCCATCCTTTGAGGTATTTCGCCTGCTGCCCGGCGAATGGCGCCGCGATATTTTGGAAGGCCTGCTGGGCGCCGACCTCATCGGCTTTCATACCTACGAGTACGCCCATCATTTCCTACAGTGCGTGTTGCGGATTCTCGGCTATGAACACCAGATGAATCAAGTGTTAGCGGCGGATCACATCGTCCGAGTCGATACCTTTCCGATGGGCATCGACGTGGAGAAATTCGCCAGCGCGCCGCAAAATGAAGAGACCGGGCGGGAAATCCAAGAGCTCAAAAACGCCCTCACCGGGGTTAAGCCGATTCTCTCGGTGGACCGGCTGGACTATTCCAAGGGGATTTTGAACCGGTTGGAGGGTTATGAATTATTTCTCGAGACCAATCCCGAATATCACGGCAAAGTGGCTTTGCTGATGGTGGTAGTACCGTCGCGCATCGGCGTGCGGCAATACGACCTGATGAAGCGACAGCTTGAAGAGCTGGTTGGCAAGATCAACGGTCGTTTCGGCTCGGTCGTTTGGACTCCGGTGTTGTATCAATATCGCAACGTGCCGTTCGCGTCGCTCGCTGCGCTCTACGCCGTGAGCGACGTCTGTCTGGTGACGCCGCTGCGGGACGGCATGAATCTGGTCGCCAAGGAATATGTGGCGACGCGAGGAGATGGCACCGGCGTGCTTATACTCAGCGAAATGGCCGGCGCGGCGAAAGAACTCCCCGAAGCGATCATTATCAATCCCAACAACCGCGTCGAGATCGCCGGAGCGCTGAAAGAAGCGCTGGAAACTCCGGCGGAAGAGCAGCAGAAGCGCCATCGGCTGATGCAGCGGCGCCTGCGCCGTTATAATGTGACGCGGTGGGCAAAAGATTTTTTGCTTACACTGATCGGTATGCGCGAGGTGCAAAATCGCGTGGAGTCAAAGTTGTTGTCCGCCGGTGCCAAGCGTGGCATCGTTGCGCGCTACCAACAGTGTCGCTGCCGGCTCTTGTTTCTCGACTATGACGGCACTTTGACCCCCTTGGTGCGCCATCCAGGGCTGGCAGGACCTGACGAGACCAGGCGCGCCTTGCTCCGCACTCTCGCGGCGGACGCGAAGAATACTGTGGTTGTCGCCAGCGGTCGCGAGCGCCAAACGCTCGACGCTTGGCTCGGCGATTTGCGGATCGGCTTGGTCGCCGAGCATGGCGCCTGGCTCAAGTTCGCCGAACAGACCTGGCAGCGCGCCAAGCCGGTGGCCAACGAGTGGAAACGCGAGCTGCTGCCGATCTTGGAAATTTACGCGGATCGGTTGCCCGGCGCGCTGGTCGAAGAAAAGGAAGATTCCGTGGCCTGGCATTACCGCATGGCGGATCCGGAACAAGCGGCTCTCTGCGCTCCGGAACTCGTCGACCATTTGCTAAATCTGACGGGTAAAACCGATCTACAAGTGGTTCAAGGAAACAAAGTTGTCGAGATCCGCCATGCCGGCGTGAATAAAGGAGCGGCGGCGTTGTCTTGGATAAGTCGCGATCAGTTCGACTTTATTTTGGGCATTGGCGATGACACCACCGACGAGGATTTCTTTAAGGCCCTGCCGGACTCGGCCTATTCGATTAGAGTTGGCATGACAGCCACTTATGCTCGATACAATCTACGCAATAGCGATGAGGTTATCGACCTCCTGCGCGCCTTCGCAGCCGTGAGCGATGTCGTCTCGAACCGGGCCGGATAAACTGTTCGCCGGAGCGCCGCGTGTGATTGTCTTCCGAGCACGTTAGAGTCGGCGCCGCGGTTCTATCGACGCAAGAAAATTTCCGTACCACGCAATCGGGATAGCGCCGCCTGGTGACGCGTGGGTTAATGTCGACTGGAAAGCGGCGCGTAAATTCTGGGCAGCGAATTTTTTTTTGGGCAATGCTAAGGGGTAGTTTGCGCCCCATGAACGCATGAATGATCCGGCGCGCCTCTCTTAACCGGCCATGGTGTTTGCACCGCCGGACACGCAGATTGCATCTATCTCATCAGCGGGTCGTCAAAAAGCTGGGTCGCTATCGAGCTGTCCCCGGCCACGATTTTGCATCGCCATCGCAGATAAAATGAACCCAGGTCAATTGTTTTATCTGACCGGCGTGTTAAGGATCGGCGAATTGCCGTCCGATGAGCAGTGAATTTATCCCCATGAGCGAAACCAATCACCAAAATAGCGACGGCGCCAGCGTCGTCATGCTCTCCGGAGCAAAAGTCATCGTCGCCTGTGCGCTCACGGCCGCCGTCTTGTTCGCTGCGGGTCGAGTGGTTGAGTTGCCGTTGGGTTTGTTAGCGGGCGAAGTATTCGCGACAATTCTCGGCTTGTTTCTGTTCGGCTCATTCAAATATCAGATCCACAAAAATGCGCTCACCTACGGCATGTCGTTGGTCATCGTGGCGACCTTCTGCGGCTTGGCGAACTCGCAATGGCACAGTGAGATTGCAGCGTCGGGCTGGTGGCCGTGGGCGCGAGAGAATTTGCTTTCCTTTCACGGCCTAGACGACGTCATCCACGCCGACACGATGTTGTTTATTCTCGGTCTGACGTTCTTCGTGGCCGTGATCGCGCAAACGCGCCTGCTCGAAGGGATCACCTTCTTTTTGCTGCGCCGCTATCGCGGCCATATTCTGCCGACGGTCATTTCGGTGACTGCGGTGGTCGCCCTAGCTTCGGGTATTCTCGACGGCGTGTCGATGATCGGCCTGACGATACGCACGCTGGTGATTATCCTTATGCTCGCGGCCGCGCCCACAGCAGCGATCCGCTATGCTGTCATGGTGTGCACGGCAGTGACCACGGTTTGCGGCATCTGGCTGGCTTACGGCGAACCGCCCAATCTGATCATGAAGGCCAACCTGCACCCTTACCTCGACAATGCATTTTTCCTGCGTTACTGCGCGCCGGCCGCGATCGGCTGCTATCTCGTCATCGCGTGGAAGCTGAAGCGTAAAATGGGCGGCGGGCGCATTCGTCTCGACGCCATGGATGTCATCGACGCCAATGCCGAGGACGTGCGCTTTCTCCAGGCATCGCGCCATGGCGAGGTGTTGAGCGGCATCGAGCTGGTCGAAGCCAGCGCGGACGAACTCGGCGACAAAGCCGATGGGGTGGCCGAGCGCCTGCGCGCAGGCGAATCGCTGGGGATCGCCTTGGTGCACGAGGATGTTCCCGAAGCGACGCGAAAAAAATTGCTCGGCCAGTTCGTTAGCGACGAACTGGCCGAATCACTCGACCACCACTACCTGCTCGATGCTAGCGGGAATCACCACGACGCCCGGGAAGCCGAGCGAGCCGTCGACCAGACCATCGCCGGCTTCGCCCGGCGGCGCAAGCGGGCGCAAAGAGTCGGTGCTTTGGCGCTGTTACCTTTCATCGGATTGTTGATCGCCCACGGCATTAACCACAACGTGCCGCTCTTCTTGGCATCCTTCGCCGGATTCGTGGTGGCGTTCGCTGGTATTCTCGATATCTCCAAGATGCGCGCCCTGGCGCTGCGCGAAGCGCGCCATGAGTATGCCGAGTATTATTTTCTTTTCCCGCTGTTTCTCTCGATTACGCTGTTGACCAAGGCGGGCTTCTTCGATGCGCTCCAGGCGCTCATCCATCAAGGGATCGAAACGCTGGGACACGGCCACGTGGCGTTTGCCCAGTTCGCCGGCTGCACCTTGCTTTCGGCAATTCTCGACAACAACGTGGTCGCCGATTTCGCTTCCCGCGCGCTGCATCGGCTGGACATCGCGGTCATGCACCTGTTCGCGATGTCGCAGATCGCCGGCTATGCGCTCGGCGGTTGCTGGACGCATATTGGCTCGGCGCAGTCGGTGGTTGCATTCGCGTTCATCCGCCGCGACGTGGACGACGGTTACACGCCGGTTCAATGGATTAAAGAAATGACCCCGATCATTCTAGAGATGCTCGTGCTGATCACGGTCATCATCTATTTCGAGAGCGCGCTGCTCGAATGGATGCACTGACACGTGGAAACCGCCGACGCCGCTCGGCTCGACCGTGCCCCCGGCGATTATCAGCTAGAATTCTCTCCCCACGGCTGGTAAGTTAGCGCCGACGGATCAAGGAAGGATTCTGTACTCATGGGAAGGTTGCCCGTCATTGTAGTGACTTGTCTCGCCGCTTCGCTTGCATTGCTGGGCGGCACCAAAACTTGGGCGCAGGATCTGCAGCTGCGCGCCGTCTACAATGCTCTGAGCGGTGTGATGGCGCCGATTTGGGTGGCTCAGGACGCGGGGTTATTCATCAAACATGGCGTCAGCGTGGATCTGAAGTATCTCGCGGCCACCACCGCCGTCCAAGGCATGGTCGGCGGCGGCGAAGAAGTAGGGCTCGTCGGTAATCAAGGCATCGACGCCAAGCTCGAAGGCGCGGACCTGACTTACATCGCGAGTTCCTTGCCGGTATTCGTGTTCCAACTCTACGCGCGCCCCGAGATCAAGTCTGTCTTGGACCTCAGAGGCAAAGTTGTCGCAGTCACACAACCAGCGGCTTCGACGGACTACGCGATGCGCATGGTCTTGAAGCGCAACGGCTTGGAGCCGGATAAAGACGTGCGCATACTTTATGCCCAGGATATCAACGGAGTTTTAACCTCCGTCAGCGCGGGAAACGCCGCGGCGGGTATCATGTCGGCGCCGACTTCCATCCGCGCCAAGGCGGCGGGGATAAAATCGATCCTGGATATTACCGCTCTCAAGATACCGTTCCTTTTTACCGCCATGCTCTCCTCGCCGAAAGTCATTCGGGAAAAAAACGAGGCGCTGACGCGGTTTTTGCGCGCCTATATAGAATCCCTGGCCGTGATTCGCCACGATAAGGAAACTACGATGCGCTCCATGGGTAAATTTCTTAAAACCACCGATCACGCGGTCCTGGAGTCGGTTTACAATGATTATAAAAACGTGTTTCCGGTGACACCGCTCATGTCGGTGGCCGAAGTCAAAGCGGTTCTGGATGTGGCGAAGAGCCCAAAAGCGAAAACGATGAGAGCGGAAGAGTTTTTCGATAATTCGATTGTGCAGAAAATTCAGGCGTCGGGATTTATCGAGCAAGTCAATAAACGGTAAGAGTCGAGATCTTTCGGCTCCGGCGCCGGCGGCTGGCGGCCCGGCTTTTGATTTCAGGAGGACGAGGCATGATGACCCGGATTGCGTTGCTGTTTCTCACGTTGTTGTTCCTTCCAGCGTCGGCTATCGCACAGACGGCGGAAATTCTGGAGCAGGCCAAAAAAGAAGGCGAAGCCGTTCTTTATACCACCATGACGGTGAGGGACTTTCAAATCTTCAATAAGACTGCCAAGGAAAAATACCCGTTTCTGACCATCCGGCATGTGTATCTCAGCTCGGCGCGCCAAACCGCGCGCGTGATGCAGGAGTTCCGCGCCGGGCGGGTTCAGGCCGACGTCTTGGGCAATAGTCCGGAGACACTGATCTATTTAAAACAGCAGGGAGTGCTTAGCGCCTACCGCTCGCCCGGGACTGCGAGCCTGTTAAAGCGCACCTGGGATGCCGACGGTTATTGGTCCGGCATCACCACGGACCTTCTCGTCACCGGTTTCAATCCCACGTTGATTGCCAAAGGCGCGGTGCCGAAAAGCTATGACGAGTACCTATACCCGCAATTCAAGGGCCAACTCGCCGTGAACCGTGGCGTGCCTTATCCATTGACCGGTATGGTGTCGTTGCGCGGCGAGGAGCAGGGTGTCGCCTATTTCAAGAAATTCGCGCAGCAGGACTTGCGGCTTGTCGAAGGCTACACGCATATGGTCAATCTGATGGCCGCGGGTGAATATCCGATGACGGCATTCATGCAAATCTCCAAGCTCGACGCCATGAAGCGCAAGGGAGCGCCGGTGGACTGGCTTCCCAGCGCGACGACTTTAGCGACGATTTCTACCGTGGCGATGGTCAAAAATCCGCTTCATCCGGCGGCGGCGCAACTGCTTATCGATTTCTATCTCTCAGCGGAAGGCCAGCGCGCGCTGGCGGCGGCGGGAAAAATTCCCCTGCGCCGCGGGGTCAAAAGCAAATCACAGGAGGTCGACCAATTGATGGAGACCGGCGAGTTGCATGTCGTCCTGCCCGAAGGCGGTTACGACCGCTACATGAAAATCTACAACGACTATCTCGCCGTGAGATAAACTCCGCCCAAGAAAGTTCCCGGGGGGGCCGATTACTTTTTTGCCGCCACCAGTTCCCGATAAAAAGCGCTTTTTTCCAAGCGTTGTCAAGGCGCTTCGTCGACAACATCTTCGACCTTCACGGTTTTTACCTTGGGATTGCCGAGAGCCAAGAGGCGCTGCATGTTGGCGATGCCGGGGATATTGGGCTTGATATTGAGAGTGTACATCCACTGCAAAGATTCATAGCCGGTCTCGGCATCCTGCAGATTTTTCAAGCGCAGGTTTTTCATCAGCGATTTTAGCACGATTTCCTTGTTCGCCGGCTTGTGGATAAAGGCGATCGATTCGACGAAGCCGCGCATCAGCGCGTCGATGATCTGCGGATTCTGGCGCAGGTAGGAGCGGCGCGTCGCCGGGGCCAGCCCTTGGTAGGGAATCGGCGCCTTGGCCATGTCCAAAAGCAGCGGAAAGCCCTTTTCCTTGAGCGGCTTGCTGTAGCCGTAAGTCAAATAGGCCGCCTCGATGAGTCCGGCGCTCAGCGACTGAGCGAGCACTGGTGTGTCGCCAACCACAAGGACCGTAATTTTGTCGCGGTACGGTTCCAGGCCGAGATATTCGATGGCCAGCATGGAATTCGACCAGGTGCCGCCGCCGATGCTTTGTACGCCGAGGCGCTTGCCTTTGAGATCTTGCGGGCTGCGGATATTTTTGCCGCCCATAAAATCGCCTTCCGCGAGGTTGATGATGCCGCCGAAAAACGCCACATCCATGCCGCTGGCTGCCGCGCTTACCACTGAGCCCGGAATGGTATAGGCGATTTGAATGTCACCGGAGGCGAGCGCGGCCATGGTCTGCGGTCCACTGCGGATGGCGATGACTTCCACATTGACCCCATGCTTGCGAAAGATTCCCTGCTCGGCGCCGACCCACATGACAGCGATCTTCTCGCTGAAGGCGCCATGGGCGATGCGCACCAGCGGCAGCTCGGCTGCCACCCCGCTCACCGGCAAGGTCAAGAGCATGATTAAAGAAACTCGAACCACCAGATTGCATAGCAGGGAAAAGTGTCGATTCATCGGTGCAAAACCTCCGAAGTAAAATGAACGCCATTTTCGCGTAGCACGGCGCGAAGTACGGGGTCAAGCCGATGGGGAAACTTGACAGGCAGAGAGATTCAAAGCTAAGCCTGCAGCATCAGATCATGGAGGGAGGGGCGCGCCATGGAGACCGATATGAAATCGAGCAAGCGGATCAACCATGAAAAGCTGGTACGTTTCGTCCAGACGGCGTTTGAAAAACTCGGTGTGCCGGGAAAAGACGCGCGGATCGCCGCGGACGCGCTCGTCGCCGCCGACCTGCGCGGCGTCGATACGCACGGCGTGATCCGGTTCAGTCCGCGCGCCTGGTACGTCAAGTGGCTGACCGAAGGATCGATGACCGCGCGTCCTGACATTCGCGTCATTGCCGAGACCGCCTCGACCGCGCTGATCGAAGGTGATCGCGGTATGGGCATGGTGGTCGGCCGACGGGCCATGGAGTTGGCGATTCGCAAGGCGAAAGACTCCGGCATCGGCATGGTTGGGGTGCGCAACAGCCGCCATTACGGGATGTCGGCCTATTACGCGATGCAAGCTCTGGCGCACGACATGATCGGCATTGCCATGACCAACGCGAGCCGGCAGGTGGTGCCGACATTCGGCCGCGAAGCGAGGTTCGGCACCAACCCGATCTGCTTTGCCGTGCCGGCGAACAAGGAACGCCCCTTCGTTTTGGACATGGCAACGACCACGGCCGCAGCCGGCAAGCTCGAGCTCGCCGCGCGGCTCGGAAAATCCATTCCCTCCGGCTGGGCTCTGGATGAATCGGCTCAGTCAACGAACGATCCCCGGAGGGCGCAAAGAGCGCGCCGATTGTTGCCGCTCGGCGGCTCGCGCGAAGGCGGCAATCATAAAGGCTACGGACTTGCTATCCTGGTGGAAGTACTCTGCGGCGTACTGACGGGAACGCTCACTGCACTCAACGCCGATCAGGAGCCGCGCGGCCATTTCTTTGGTGCGATCCGAGTCGACGCCTTTCGCCCCCTGGCGGAATTCAAGCAAGACATGGATCGGCTGATCGGTGAATTGAAGTCGACGCCGCCGATTGAAGGAGAGAAACGGGTTTACGTCGCCGGCGAAATCGAGTTTGAGACAGCAGAGGAAAGATCGGAGAGGGGGATACCTTTGCTCCCGTCGGTGCTTCAAGGGCTGCGCGACGTGGCCGACCAGCTCGGCATCGCCTACGATCTGGAATGACCGGCAGCTCCATCCATGCGACCGGGGCTCGCCGCGTCGCTGCGCCGCCGGGGAATCCGAAGTTTTGTCCGCTCGGCTCGAACGAGGAATCCCGCCTCAGAAGCTGCCGCGCCTGATTACGACTTCTTTCAGGACTACGTCTTTGATTGGCCGGTCGCGCAGGTCGCGCGGTACGTTGCCAATGGCCAGAAGAACTTCTTGGCCTTTCACGACTTCGCCGAACACACTGTGGTGATTGTCAAGGTGCAGCGCCGGCGCGAGCGTGATGAAGAACTGGCTGCCGTTGGTGTTCGGGCCGGCGTTCGCCATCGAGAGGATACCGCCCTTGGTGTGGCGTAAATCCGGGTGAAATTCGTCTGCAAATGTATAGCCTGGTCCGCCGGTGCCATTGCCCAAGGGATCGCCGCCTTGAATCATGAAGCCGGGTATGACCCGGTGAAATATCGTGCCGTTGTAGAACGGTCGCTTAACTTTCTTCTGAGTCTTGGGATCGATCCATTCTTTGGTGCCGGTGGCCAGTCCGATGAAGTTGGCCACGGTCTTGGGCGCCTTGTCCTCGAACAGCCGAACGACGATATCACCCATGCTGGTTTTCAAAGTCGCATATATGGGTCCCTTGTCCGGCGGCCCATCGGCGGCGCGCACATGGGTGCTGCTCAACAGTAATGTGGCGATCAAACAGAGGGTCTTTAGCATCCGCGCCTCACTTTTTGCCTAGTTCGGTCATAACATCTTTGACAAAACGGAGATCCATGTAGTCGCGGGCGGGCCGTTTGGGTGGAACGTTCAGAGCTACCGATTGCCAATGCGCCATCAGTTCAACGCCCTTCTCCGTAGGCACGGGGTTCAAAGCTTCCTTGACCAGATTGTACGCATCCTGAGCGACGTCGCGCTCCATGTGCCAGCGCTTGACCATGGTTTGAGTCGCATCCTCAGGGTACTCCCGAGTGTGGATTACCCCGCGCACGATCGCGCGCACCATGCGCTTGACGAACTGCGGATTCTCCCGGATGGTTTTTCCCGTGGCAGCGAGACCACTGAAGGACGTGTCCTTGAACAGATCGGCCAAGTTAACCAGCCGTTTGAAGCCGGCCTTGATCGCGACGTAATCGGAGGGCGGTGCGAGCAATGCCGCCTGGATAATCCCTTGCTGCAAGGCGGCGATTTTCGGCTGGCTGCCAGGAATGCTGATGTACTGAACGTCCTTGTCGGGGTTCATTTTGTAGAGTTCCAAGACCGCCTTGGTGCCCGAAAAGGTCGAACCGCCGAAACTCACGCCGATCTTCTTGCCCTTGAGATCGGTCACCTTTTGAATGTCCGGCGTGACCACCAGGGAAAAAGTCGGCCGGCCGATCATCTGGGCGAGTAAAACAATGTCGGCGCCTTCCCAGATCGACGGCATCTGCGGCCCAACCGAAAAGATGAAATGAATTTGATTTCCCAGCAGCGCCTGCACGGCGGTGACCGCGCTGCGCACGGAAATAAGCTCCGCGTCGAGGCCTTCGCCCTTGTAGTAGCCTTTCTCCAGGGCGACGAAAGCAGGTAGAAATTGCACGTTCGCTGACGGATAGGCAGCGCGGACGACTTCGGCGCGCGCGCAGCCCGCATGAATGCAACAGAAAGCGGCTAACGCGAAGATGATATGTCGCATAAACTTGCTCCTTCGATGGCTTTGACCCTAGCGCGGTTCGCCTTTGAGCTCTTGGATCAGCGTGAGATCGAAATACTTGTAGGGCGGAATCGAGAGGAAGGCCGGGTCTTCGTAGTTCATGGTGCGCAGCACGTTAACGATCGCTTCCTCGGTGGGAAATAGGTCGGGGCGGGCGTCGTCCTTCATGATTTTATACGAATAGTCCAAGCTATCGCGGTCGTCGATCTTAAGCACCTGCGCCATGATCGCGGTAGTCGCGGCCTTGTCCGCCATCATCAGCCGCACGGAATCCGATAGTCCGCGCAGATAATTTTTTACGATTTCGCGATTTTTACTGATGTACGAGCGCCGCGTGATGTTGACGCCCCAGACGTATTCCAACGGCACGGGGATCACCGTCAGACCAAGCTTTTCGGCATGCCGCCCTTGCAGCGAGGAGATCAGGGTGGCATCAAGGTTTCCCGAGACCACCGCGGCCAATCGAACCGCCGAACCGCCGGAGAGCGGCAGGATCTGGACATCGGTCTTGGTGTCAATGCCGACCTTGGCCAACATGAAGCGAATAAAGGCGTCGGCCCGACCGCCGGCGCCGCTGGAGGCGATTTTTCGTCCCTTGAGTTCTTTTAGGTCTTTGATTTTAAGCCGGCTGCCGATGCTGTACGGCGAGGCGTTATTCCATGAGGCGATGCCGACGGCGTCCAAGCCCTGCTTGCCTAGGTAAAAAAGTCCGGTTGAGCTTGAAGTGAGAAACTGCACACTATCGGACATCAGCGCTTGCATATTCATCTGCTCATTGCGGGTCGCGATGACCTCCACACGCAAGCCGTATTTACTGAATGCACCCTTTTTCTCGCCAAGAAATATCGGTAGAGCGCCGGTCAAAGCGCCAGGCGTCGCGACCCTCAGCAAGGTTTGCGCGGCGGCCGGCAACGCCGCGGCGACCAACCAAACGGTGATTGAGACAACGGTTAAACTGTGTTTGAGTATCATAAAATTTTCGTTCCAAGCTAAACTAAAGTCTCTGCTCCGGTCAAGGTGCAATCCGACAAAATTCGCGTAATCGAAGTATTCAGCGGATCAGAAACTGCGAAAATTGGCTATTCTCGCAGTCCCGATGTCGATCCCAGCGGGGTGAGGTTCGTGCAACCTTTCTGAACAACCGTGTTTTGACAATGAAGTTCTCGAATGTTATAGGAAACACTGCCCAAACAGGGGGGAAAGCTATATATGGCTTGGTTTGATCGAAACCCTGGTGGAAAAGCGGAACCGGAAAAGGTTTCGGATATTCCGAAACCGGCGCCTGAGACTCCAACTCAAGCGATGGTGACAGCACCGAAGCCTGCTAATCCAGCGACGGAAGTTGTGGCGCAGCCTTCCACTGCCGGGTTTGTAGGTTACCTTTATAAAGGGAGCCGGGTTAGCGGTCAGTTGAGTTTTCAAGGGCCTGCCAGAATCGACGGGATTGTCGATGGCGAAATCCAGTGTCAGGCTACGCTGACCATCGGTGAAGGCGCTGAAGTCTGCGCCAAAATCTCTGGACAGGTTGTCGTGATCCGGGGCAAGGTCGAGGGCAATGTCACGGCCAAGGAAAAGGTCGAATTGCTGGCATCGGCGCGGCTGATTGGTAATGTCAAAGCCCCCCGATTGGTTATCACCGAAGGTGTCGTGTTCGACGGTGACTGTTTCATGGGAGCGGCAAAACAAATGGGCGGAGTCGCAAGTTCGCAAGCTGTGAGTGACGATAAGGCCGCAAGCGCGCCAGTGGCAAGGCTGCAGGCCGACTCAAAGAATTAGACTACGGTTCGCTGTTTCTTCCATCCCGAGATCCTACGTTCATCATCGAAGGTAGGTTTTTTTATATCTAGCCTCGGGTTTTAGATGTGCCCGAGGCGTGTTGGGCGCTCGCGATAGTGTAGCCAAAAGCGAAAGTTGACGAATGATCTCCTTAGACATCAGTATTTTCTATCAGGCCGTCCTGTTTGTGATTTTATGGCTCGTGCTCAATAAGCTCCTGTTTCAGCCCTACCTAAAGCTGCTCGAGGAACGCGAACGCAGGACTTCCGGAGCGCAGCATGATTCCGCCGACCTAGAGCAAGAAGGCGCCCGCCTGCGCGCCCAATACCAAGAAAAAATCGCTCAAGCTGAATCCGCCGGCTATGCGACGAAAGAACGCATTTTGCAGGCGGCGCGCGAAGAACGCGAGAAAGTGCTCGGCCAAGCGCGCCAAGAGGCGGCAGACCATCTCGAGCGAGTGCGCCAAGAGATCGCCGCCGCGGTGGAGAACGAAAGACAGCTCGCCAGGGCCGAAGGGGCGGCGGTTGCGGCTGATATGGTCAGCAAAGTTCTCGGCAGGAGAGTCGCGTGAACCTGCTGGAATTCTTTGGCCCGGCACAAGCTTGGGCCTCGGCGGCGGCCGGCGCGGAACAACATGCGCCGCCGATCAGCGATGTCATCTATCCGGCAATCAATTTCGCTATTTACGCGGCGATTCTCTATTACTTCGCTCTCCCCTTAGTGCGCAGCTTTCTGCGCTCGCGGCGCGAAGAAATCGTTCAGACTATTGCGCAGTCCACGAGCAAAAAGCAGCAGGCCGAGGCTTTCGTCAAAGAATATAAAGCGAAACTAGCGGGGGTGGAGCAGGAAGCTCAGACGATTCAGACATCGCTGCTCCGGGAAGGCGAAAACGAGAAGGCTAGATTGCTGAGCGAAACCCGCACACTGGCGGCCAAGATCCAAGACGACGCGCGCTTTCTGGCGGATCAAGAGGCCAAGATGGCGCGCCAAAAGCTGCGTGAAGAATTGGCCGATCACGCTGAAGCGATGGCGGTAGAGTTGGTGCGGAAAAATATTTCCGCGGCGGACCAGAGCCGGCTGGCGGGTGAATTTATCCAAGGTATCGGACGAGCGCGATGATCGAAGGCAGCTTAAGTCGAAGATACAGCAAAGCGGTATTTCAGCTCGCCTGCGAAGCGGGCGAAGACGAAAAGATCGGCCGGGAGCTTGAGCAGTTTTATGGTGCCTATAACGTTTCGGACTTGCAGAAAGTGCTCACCAACCCGGCTTTTGCCGTCGACACGCGCAAGAAAATTCTCCATCAAGTCACACAAAGCCAACAGCTGTCGACGCTGACAGTCAAATTTTTGTCTCTGCTTCTCGAGCGGGACCGTTTGGTACAGCTGCCCGGCATCGTGAGCTGCTATCGGCGCTTGTTTAACGAAGCTCGGGGGCGGATTGACGCAAAGGTCGTCAGCGCGAGCGCGCTGGAAGCGGCGGCGGTCGATCAGCTGCGCGAAAAGCTCCGCGCCATTTCCGGCAAAAACATCGTGTTGCAACAGGACACCGATCCGAGCCTGCTCGGCGGCCTGTTGATCGAACTCGAGGGTAAGATCTACGATGGCAGCATTCGCACCCAGCTTGAAAAGATGAAACAGCGCATAGCGCGCGGATAGTAAGGAGCCCAACATGGAAATCGGCACGGCGGAGATCAGCCGGATCATCAAAGAGCAGATTCGGGACTACGAAAAGACAGTCGAGGTGCAGGAAATCGGCACGGTGTTGTCCACCGGAGACGGGATCGCCCGCATCTACGGCCTCGACAAAGTCGCCGCCGGCGAGTTACTTGAGTTTCCCCATGGCATTTACGGCATCGCGCTAAACCTTGAAGAAGACAACGTCGGCGCCGCGTTGTTCGGCGAAACCCACATGATCAAAGAGGGCGACACGGTCAAGCGAACCGGTCGTATCGCCGAGGTTCCGGTTGGCAAAGAATTGGTTGGACGCGTGGTCGACGCGCTCGGCGCGCCGATCGACGGTCGCGGTCCCATCGATGCCAAGGAACGCAGGCGTATCGAGCTCAAAGCGCCCGGCATCGTCGCCCGCCAGCCGGTGAAAGAGCCGCTGCAGACTGGCTTGAAGGCAATCGACGGCATGATTCCGATCGGCCGCGGGCAGCGAGAGCTGATCATTGGCGACCGCCAGACCGGAAAAACCGCCGTCGCTATCGATGCGATCATCAATCAGAAAGGCGGCAACGTTATTTGCATCTATGTCGCTATCGGTCAGAAGCGCTCCACCGTGGCCCAGGTTGTCGACAAGCTGAGAGAAGCAGGCGCGATGGATTACACCATTGTCGTCGCCGCCACCGCTTCCGATTCCGCTCCGCTGCAATTCATCGCCCCTTATTCCGGCTGCACCATGGGTGAACATTTCCGCGACAACGGCGGTCATGCGCTGGTGATTTACGACGATCTATCCAAGCACGCGGTGGCCTATCGGCAGCTATCGCTATTGCTGCGCCGGCCGCCGGGACGTGAAGCTTATCCCGGCGACGTTTTTTATCTCCATTCTCGTCTGCTCGAGCGCGCAGCCAAGATGAGCGATGCGCGCGGCGGCGGTTCACTAACCGCTCTGCCGATCATCGAAACTCAAGCGGGCGACGTTTCCGCTTATATTCCAACCAACGTGATTTCGATCACCGACGGCCAGATCTTCTTGGAAAGCGACCTTTTCTATTCCGGCGTGCGTCCGGCGATCAACGTCGGTATTTCCGTCTCCCGGGTCGGCGGCAACGCGCAGATCAAAGCGATGAAACAAGTCGCGGGAACGCTGCGGCTGGAGCTTGCCCAATATCGAGAGATGGCCGCCTTCGCGCAGTTCGGCTCGGATCTCGATCAAGCGACGCAGCGCCAGCTCAACCGTGGCTCACGGCTGGTCGAGCTGCTGAAGCAGGGACAATATCAACCGCTGCCGGTCGAGAAGCAAATCTTGATTATCTACGCCGGCACCAACGGCTTTGTCGACGAATTGCCGCTTGCGGCGCTCAAAAAGTATGAGCAGGGACTCAATTCTTTCGTCGAGTCGAAACACCCCGATATCTTCGCCGACATTCTCAAAAAGCGCGAGCTGGATGGCGAGCTGCGAGCCAAGATGAACAAGGCGCTGGAGGAATTCAAAGGAGTATTCAAACCGTAAGTTTCTCGTTCCGAGATTTCTAGTCTCTAATTAACCAGGAACTCGCAACTAGAAATCAGAAACTGCGATCAGCGATGGCCACTCTCAAAACCATACGGAAGCGGATCAGTTCGGTCCGCAATACCCAGCAAATCACCAAGGCCATGAAAATGGTCTCGGCGGCCAAGCTGCGCCGCGCTCAGGACGCCGCGGTGGCGGCGCGTCCCTACGCCGAGAAGATGACCGAGCTGTTGAAAAACGTTTCGGCGCGCGTTTCCAGCGAAGCCCACCCGTTGCTTCAGGTGCGCGAAGAAAAAAAGATTCTTCTGGTCCTGTTCACTTCGGATCGCGGTCTGTGCGGCGGTTACAATGCCAACTTGATCCGCGCCGCAGAAGCTTTCATGCGCAAGAATAGCGACAAGCAAATCGAGCTGGTCCTGGTCGGGCGCAAGGGCGCCGATCATTTTCGCCGCCGCCAAGCCGCCGTGATCGAGCGCTACATTGGTATTTTAGCGACACCGGCCGACGAGTTGGCGGCGGAGGTGGGGCAAAAGTTGATCGGGCGATTCGCCAACGGCGAAGCCGACGCGGTTTATATCCTCTACAGCCAATTTCGCTCCGCGCTCTCGCAGGTGCCGACCCTGGAAAAACTTCTGCCGGTGACGCTGGCGGAACACCGCGAGAGCGATGTGCAACAACCTACGCAATACCTGTATGAGCCGGGAATAGCACAGCTCCTTGCAAGCCTTCTGCCGAGAATCACCGACGTAGCAACGCAGCGGGCGTTGTTGGAAGCGACGGCGAGCGAGCATGGCGCGCGCATGACCGCTATGGATTCGGCTACCAGCAATGCGTCCAAGATGATCGCGACTTTGACGCTGCAGATGAACCGGGCGCGCCAGGCGTCGATCACCCGCGAGCTGATGGAAATCGTCGGGACGGCGGAAGCGTTGAAGTAAGATTACCGTGATCGTGATGCGCGTTTGTGATCGCTGAAATCGGCAGCGCGACGAGGCGAGCCGCGAGCACGAACAAGTTATTGGAGGTTTTTAGTTATGGGCATGGGCAAGATCACCCAGGTTCTGGGTGCGGTCGTCGACGTGGAGTTCTCCGACGGATCGCTGCCGCCGATTCACAACGCGTTAAAGGTTACCAACCCGGCGATCAGCGGCCAGCAGTGGAACCTGATCCTCGAAGTGGCCCAACACCTGGGTGAGAATACCGTGCGCTGTGTTGCCATGGACACCACCGAGGGCTTGGTGCGCGGCTTGGACGCGATGGACACTGGCGCCGGCATTACCGTACCCGTCGGTGAAGAAACCTTGGGCCGGGTACTTAACGTCATCGGCGAGCCGGTCGACGAAATGGGGCCGATCAACGCCAAGAAGAGCTATCCGATTCACCGTCCCACTCCAGAGTTCGTCGATCAAGAAACCAAGGTGCAAGCGCTGGAAACCGGTATCAAAGTCGTCGATCTGCTCGCGCCGTACGCTCGCGGCGGTAAAATCGGCCTGTTCGGGGGCGCCGGTGTCGGGAAGACAGTCATTCTCATGGAGCTCATCAACAACGTCGCCATGAAACATGGCGGCTATTCCGTCTTCGGCGGGGTCGGCGAGCGCACCCGCGAAGGTAACGACCTCTGGCTCGAAATGAAGGAATCCGGCGTCATCAACAAAGCGTCACTGGTGTACGGCCAGATGAACGAGCCGCCAGGAGCGCGCGCCCGGGTCGCCTTGACCGCGCTTACGCTCGCGGAGTACTTCCGTGATGACGAAGGCCGCGACGTGCTGTTGTTCCTGGATAATATTTTCCGTTTCACCCAGGCCAACTCGGAAGTTTCGACGCTGCTCGGCCGAATGCCGTCTGCCGTCGGCTATCAGCCGACTTTGGCTACGGACTTGGGCGAGCTCCAAGAGCGCATCACGACCACGCGCAAGGGCTCGATCACCTCGGTGCAGGCGATTTACGTTCCCGCTGACGACTTGACCGATCCGGCGCCGGCGACGACCTTCGCCCACCTGGACGCCACCACCGTGCTTTCACGCCAGATCGCCGAGTTGGGAATTTACCCGGCAGTGGATCCGCTCGACTCGACGTCGCGGATTCTCGATCCGCTGGTGGTCGGCGCCGAACATTACGAAGTGGCGCGGCAAGTGCAGGTGATCCTGCAGCGCTATAAAGATCTCCAGGACATCATCGCGATCCTCGGCATGGACGAGCTTTCCGAAGAGGACCGCATGACCGTGGCGCGAGCGCGCAAGATCCAGCGCTTTTTGTCGCAACCCTTTCACGTAGCGGAAGCGTTCACCGGAACGCCGGGTGCGTACGTGGAGCTGAAAGATACGATCCGCGGTTTTAAGGAAGTCGTCGACGGCAAGCATGACGATATTCCGGAACAGGCTTTTTACATGGTTGGTACCATCGAGCAGGCGGTGGAAAAAGCCAAGAAGATGGCGGCGAGCTAAAGAGGCATGAGGCATGAGAATGAGGCATGAGAAGAATTTCTGAAGTGCGCCTCATGCCTTTCGCTTCGCGCCTGATTTCTGTGAATTCATGGCAGACAAAATCAGATTACGAGTGGTAACGCCAATCCGGTTGGTGCTTGACGAGGAAGTCGACGAAGTCACCGCCGTAGGTGAGCTGGGGGAGTTCGGCGTTTTGCCGAACCATATTGCTTTCCTGTCGACGTTGGTGCCGGGCGAGATGAGCTACACGCAAGCCGCCAGCAAGAAAACTCTGGCGGTGAGCGGGGGCTATGCGGAAGTCCTCGACAATGTTATGACCATATTAGCGTCGGCTGCCGAATTTGCAGCGGAAATCGATACCGAGCGGGCGCAGCGAGCCAAAGAGCGGGCGGAAAAAACCATGACCGCGCGCAGCCCGGAAGAAACAGAATGGGCGATCGCCGAAGCGGCGCTGCATCGGGCCCTGGTGCGGCTACAGGTTGCCGGCAAAGAAGCAAGGAGATAAAGGAAAAAGAGCCAAGGAGGAAGTTTTATGGCGGACGCAGCCAAACAAGAACCGGTCGTCACGATGTGGAGCAAGGAATTCACTTACGATCGTTGGATGAAATCCAAGGGGATTCCGATTCATCGAGGCTATTTCATCGAAGATCTGCGCACCATTGAGCTGGAGTGGTGGGAAGAGCGCGGTTGCAAAGCGGCGTTCATTCAGCTTTTGGGCCAGGAAGGTGTCAGCGCCTCGCGCGTGACGGAAGTTCCTCCCGGCAAATCGTTGCCGCCGGTGAAATTTGCTCTCGATGAAATCGTCTACGTGCTGTCCGGCCGCGGCCTGACCACGGTTTGGGCCAGCGAAGGCAAGCCGAAGAAAAACTTCGAATGGCAAGAGCACTCGATGTTCCTGGTGCCGCGCAACCATTGGCATGTCTTCAGCAACATGCAGGGCGACAAGCCGATCCGGCTGTTCCACTACAGCTATATGCCAATGGCAATGTCGGCTTTGCCGGAACCTGACATGTATTTTAACAATCCGTACGAGCCAAAGATCACCGCGGATCAAGGCGACTTTTATTCCGAAGCCAAAATGGTTCAAGCGAAGGACGCCGATGAAGGTCTGGGCATGCGGGCGTTCTGGTACGGCAACTTTTTCCCGGATATGCGTGCTTGGAACAAGCTCGACGCCAACGAGCGGCGCGGCGCCGGCGGCAAAAGCGTGTTTATGCAGTTCCCCAATTCCGAGCTGACGGCCCATATGTCCGTGTTCGCGCCGAAGACCTATAAGAAGGCGCACCGCCATGGCCCGGGGCGCGCGATCATCATCCCGGCCGGCGAGGGCTATTCGATCATGTGGGAGGAGGGCAAGGAAAAGATCGTCTGCCCGTGGCACGAGTGCAGCATGATTACGCCGCCCGACAAGTGGTTTCACCAGCATTTTAACGCTGGCGGCGACATGGCGCGCTATCTCGCGCTCCATCCGCCGATGCAGTTCCATGGCCATGCCGAAAAGGTCGAAGACCGCGCCAAGGATCAGATCGAGTACCCTAGAGAGGATCCTTTTATCCGGCAGAAGTTTGAACAGGAATTAGCTAAACGAGGTATCAAGAGCGAGATGCCGGCGGAATGTTACACCAACCCGGACTACGAGTGGTCCAAGGCGATGGGAAAACAATAGTCCGGACGGTTAAAATTACCAAGAAATTCGTTTATGGAATCCCCGCTCCAGCGAGCGGGGATTCCTGTTTCTATAAGGACAAAATCAATGGCAGACAGAGGCAAGCTCATGCACGACGATATTTATGATCACGACCATCCGGACAATTTCATCATCAAAGAGGATGAGATCGTCACCGATATCGAGGGGCTCGAGATGTTTTCGCTCAAAAGCGTGGGCATCGATATCGGGTCGTCGACATCGCACCTGATCTTTTCGCATATTACCTTGCGGCGCGAGGGCGCTTCGCTTTCCGGCAAATTCAAAGTCACCAACCGCGAGGTGCTTTACCGCTCGCCGATCATGCTAACACCCTATCTTTCGGCGACCAAAATCGATACCGATCGGGTCAACGATTTCATTCAGCGCGCATACAAAGAAGCGGGGTTGACGCCGGAGGACGTGGATACCGGCGCCGTGATCATCACCGGCGAGGCGCTTAAAAAGGAAAACGCCCAGCCCATCGTCGAGAACTTTGCCAAATACTCCGGCAAGTTTATCTGCGCGGCGGCCGGCCACAATCACGAAGCGCTACTCGCCGCCTACGGCTGCGGTGCGGTGGATCTTTCCAAGACCGAGCACAAAACCGTTCTCAACGTCGATATGGGTGGCGGCACGACGAAATTTTCTCTGGTGGAAGACGGCGTGGTAACCCAAACGGCTTCGATCAACGTCGGCGCCCGGCTGATTGCCTTCGACGACAACGACAAGATGACGCGCATTGAGGATGCCGGCCGCCTCATGATGAAAGAGCTCGGTTACAGTGTCGAGATCGGCCAGAAAATTACCGACAAGATGAAGGAGGACTTCGGCGCCTACATGGCGAAAATCCTCTTCGAGACCATCGAAGAAGGTCCGAATTCGCCGATGGCCCGTCACCTTATGGTGACGCCGCCGTTCAGCAATTATAAGGGCTTCAACCAAGTGCAGCATATCGTCTTCTCGGGAGGGGTTTCCGAGCATGTCTACGATCGCGATCCGACATCCTACGGCGACATCGGTCCGGTGCTCGGCAAAAATATGCGCGACTATTTGAAGGGTTTGCCGAAAGACGTTTTGCGCGAGCCCATCGAGGGCATCCGCGCCACGGTCATCGGCGCCGGCGAGTACACCATCCAGGCGAGCGGCAACACGAGCTATGTTTCCAACGAAAAAGCCCTGCCGGTGCATGGCCTCAAAGTGATTCAAGCGCCGATTCGCGATGACGGCGAGTCGGTGAGCGAGGCGCTGAAGCAGTCCCTGCGCAAGTTCGACTTGCCCGGCTTTACCTCCGGCCTGGCGTTGTCTTTGACCGTCAGCGGCGTGCCGGATTATCAATCGGTGCGACGCATCGCGGAGGGTGTAGCGGAGATCCTCAAGGACGCCGATGATGCGAAGTGTCCGCTCTATTTGACACTCGATCTTGATATCGCCAAGTCGCTCGGCGGCATACTCAAAGACGAGTTCAAAGTCGCCCGCGATATCATAGCCATCGACGGCATCGAAGTGGGCGACTTGGACTACATCGACATCGGCGAATGCTTGGGCATCACGGAGGTCATACCGGTGACCGTCAAATCGCTGATGTTTCCGACGACCCACGCCGATTGATCATGGCTTTCGGCAGGAATGAGAGCAAGGCCTCGCTCGGTGCGGGGCCTTTTTATTGGGGTGGAGCCTCGACTTGATGCCCCCGGCAAAATTTGCGCGCGGTTGCGATCGTGAATGTAAAGCGAGTTGTTTCGGTTTTTATTGATGATATGAGTTAACCAGTTGCTTGAAGGAGCGGGATCATGTCCAAAGCGATGCAAGCAGAACGGAAAATGTGGAGCAAGTTTTACAGCTATGATGAATGGATGGAAGCTCAAGGCGTGCCGATCTTCCGGGGCTACTACATCGAGGATCTTAGGACCTTGGAGCTGGGTTGGTGGGACGCGCGACAGTGCAACTCCGCATTCATTCAATTGGTCGGCCAAGAGGGCGTGACTTCCGCGCGGGTGACTGAGATTTCTCCGGGAAAAAGCCTGCCGCCGCTCAAATTCGCTCTCGACGAGATCGTCTACGTCGTCGAGGGGCGCGGCTTGACGACCATTTGGTCAGGGGAAAAACGGCCGAAGAAAACCTTCGAGTGGCAAAAGCACAGCATGTTCCTGGTGCCGCACAACTATACGCACCAGTTCAGCAATATGCAGGGCGATCGGCCGGCGCGGCTGCTGCATTACAACTACATGCCACTCACGTTATCCGGCGTGCGCGATCCGAAATTTATCTTCGGTAATCCCTACGAGGGCGACGATATTCAGAACGAAATGGATTTTTACTCCGAAGCCAAAATGGTTTCACAACAGAATCTCGATGAGTCCTGGGGCAGGCGCGCCTACTGGTACGGCAATTTTTTTCCCGACATGCGCGCCTGGGACAAGCTCGACAGCAACGCCCGGCGCGGCGCCGGAGGCCGGAGCGTTTACATTCAATTTCCCGACTCGGAAATGTCCTGCCACATGTCGGTATTCGATGCGCGCCTATACACGAAAGCGCACCGCCACGGCCCCGGCCGCGTCATCGTCATTCCGGTCGGCCAAGGCTATTCGATCATGTGGGAGGAAGGCAAAGACAAGGTCGTTGTCCCTTGGCATGAAGCGAGCTGCTTCGTGCCGCCGAATAAATGGTTTCACCAGCATTTCAATGCCGGCGGCGAGCCCGCGCGCTACCTGGCGCTCCATCCCCCCATGCAGTTCCATGGCCACGCAGAAAAAGTCGAAGACCGGGCCAAAGACCAAATCGAGTACGTGAATGAAGACAAATGGGTCAGAGAGAAGTTTGAAAGCGAACTGGCCAAACGCGGCCTTACTTCGCTCATGCCGCCGGAAGCTTACACGGATTCGGACTTCGAGTGGAACTGGAAGCCGTTTTTGAAAGGGGCGAAGTGACGGGATTGGGGAGTCGCCCCAATATTATAAAAGGCGCTGTCTAAAAGAACCTTTCGCGATTCACGAGGCTAGGACAGCAGGTTTGGCTTCCACAATTCACTTTTTGGGCAAAACCAGACTCGCCTCCCGAATGGCTAAGGCCTTTGTTATTCGAGGAACGATTCCTACCTAACTTGTGGCAGGACCTGCTCACCAAACAGATCCAACTGCGTCGGATCAGGATCCGCGAGGCCGATAATCAGTGTGTCAAGGCCTCTGGAAAGAAACGCACCAATGCGGTCGATTACCGCTGCGGGTGATCCTACCAATGACGTACTGGCAACGTCGGCGCGCAGCCGACCGTAGTAGCGCAGGACGTAGTCTTCAACTGATTTCACCGCCTTGGTTTGGTCGTTGTTGATCGCCAGGAAAGTCAAGCCCGCTTTGGCGATCTTGTTGGGATCTCTACCGGCGGCCTTGGCGTAGTCGCTGACTTTTTCCCATGTGGTCGGGAAGTCGGGAATCGCAGAGCTGCCGCAGATGAAACCGTCGGCCCAACTGCCGGCGCGTTTGAGAGCGATTTCAGCGCTGCCACCGGTCCAAATGGGCGGATGGGGTTTCTGTATGGGGCGCGGTCCGACGCTGAGATTTTCGACATTAAAAAATTTGCCTCTGTGCGTCACGTTGTCTTCGGTCCAGAGGCGTTTCATGAGCTGAACCTGCTCCACCGCCCTACTACCTCGATGTTCGTAGGGAACTTCGACTGCTTTGTAATCGCTTTCGCGACTACCGAAGCCGAGGCCGAGCGTGACGCGGCCATTGGAGATGAAATCCAGCGTCGCGACGATCTTCGCCACATGGCTGGGATGGCGCAGATTGCCCAGCAAAACAGATGTGCCGAGACGGAGTTTCTGTGTGGCTCCGGCGGCAGCGGCAAGGACAGTTAAGGGTTCGAGATTGTCATACGCGATGCGATCGATGGTCCACATGGAGTGGCAGCCCATCGCTTCGCATTTCTTGGCGAAGTTGACGACATTTTCCGGTTTGGTGAGCGGTGCCGGATTGACCCAGGCGAGACCAATGTTGGCCATTGGAGCGTTCCTTCCTTCTATAGGTCGATTTGCTATCGGCTCAAAATAGACCAGTGCTCCGGCCCTTTTCAAGTTTCCGGTGCTGCGGTATACCGGACGGCAACAGGAGGGTAAGCGATGGAAGCTTCAACATTTAAACTAAAAACGCCGCACATCACCAACGGACGGAGCCATATTCCCCTGGCACAGACAGAGCACATGACCGTCGGGCTTAATTACTACATCCCCGGGCGGAAAAATAAGCTGCACACCCATCCGGGCGAAGATCACATTTTCGTGGTGATGGATGGACAGGCCACTTTCTACAACAAAGATCATCAACCGACGGTGCTCAACAAGGGCGAAGGCATCATGCTGCCGGAAAATCATTACTATTACTTTGCCAGCACGGGCGAAGTTCCGTTGGCGCTGTTTCGTGTGAACGCAAAAAAGGGTAACAAACCCAAGGTCGTGCGTGTGGATTCGGAGGGCAACCGGAGAACCGATGAGGAAGTCGATTTTGTCGTGGTCGACGGCGAGGTCGTGGAGGGTCAGTTTTGGGAGATGAAATAATCACGGATGAAAATCACCGACGTTAAAACGACTCGGCTGCGGGCGCAAATTCCGCCTGACGGCCAAGTGTTCAGCCGTTCCGGCGTGCGTAATTCCCGCTCGACGACGCTTGTGCGAGTCAACACTGATGAAGGCATTTTTGGCCTCGGTTCCTGTTCCGGCAACGGCGAATTGATTGAATTCATTGTCAGCAAAGTAATCAAGCCCTTACTCGTCGGTACGGACCCGACCGACATCGACTCAATTTGGGACAAGGCTTATTTTCGAGGTGGCCACAAGGAATTCGGCACGCGCGGCATCGGCGTAGTCGCGCTGAGCGGTATCGACGTAGCGTTGTGGGATATTCTCGGCAAAGTGCGCGGCGTGCCCCTTTATCAACTGCTCGGCGGTAAGTGCCGCGACAAAGTGCCGGTTTATGCCACGGCGCTCTACCCCGAAGAGCCGTCAAAGGTCGCCAGGCGAGCGCGCGGGTTTGCCGATCAGGGCTTTGGCGGCGTCAAGATTAAAGTCGGCTTCGATCTCGCTCAAGACATTCGTATCGTCCGCGCGGTGCGCGAAGAGCTCGGGAAAGATTTCATTATAATGACCGACGCCAATCAGGGCTACAGTTTCGATGTCGCCTTGAGAGCGTCCGAAGCGTTTGCCGATTGTGGTGTTTTCTGGCTCGAGGAGCCGTTGTTCGTTGAAGACATCGAGGGCCACGCCCTGCTCCGTGAGAAAGGCAAAACACGGATCGCCGTCGGCGAGAACCTGCACATGTCTTACCCGTTTGAAAACTTTATTGCCCGCGGCGCGGTGGATTTCATTCAGCCGGACGTGGCGCGGGCGGGCGGCATCACCGAAATCCTTAAAATCACGGCGCTGGCGGCCAAGCACAAAGTGCCAGTGTCATTTCACACCTGGGGCGACGGCGTCGCGTTGGCGGCGAGCATCCATTTATCCGCAGCGTTGAAAGATTGCATCGTGATGGAGCTCGACTACACCTACAACCCGCTGCGCGAAGAGTTGCTGTGCGATCCGTTCAAAGTGCAAAAAGGTTATCTCATCCCGCCCGAAAAGCCTGGCTTGGGTATCGAATTGAATCAAGGTGCACTGCAACGCTTTGCTTTTTCCGGCAACGAGGAGCTCGCGGTCCGGCAAAAGACCTTGGGCGCTCGCCCCTGAAAAACAAGTTTTTCTGAGGACAAGCTCACCGCAACCATTCGCTGCGGCTCTGAGATTTAATCCATTGGCTTGATCGGTGTTCTCTGACATGAACGCCACCACCCGCCTGCTACATGTTAGGATTTCCCGGGACGCGGCGAGTTTGGCAATTCTTCCCGGCCATGTCAGAAGTGACGGTGTTTACGGGTGACGATTGCAGAGATTCGCCATGCGCCTCGTGTCGGCCGTGCGCCATCGTCTCACGGTTCATAGAGTTACCTCGGCGATATATTTGATATATCTCTTGAAGATCAACAAAACCGCATAGCGTTGAACACGAAAAAAATTGGTCAACTCTTGGGTGTCGCTGATAGAAAGTATCGGTGACGATTACAGCCAAGCTACTCCCTGCCGTTTTTTTCGCGGCTACCAGCGTTTAAATCATCATCCATCGTCGACTCTCAAGGACATCGCGTACTGCGGAGTTACGCAATATTGCGTGGGTCAAGGGCGGCCCGGCTCTTAAGTTATTCTTCCCACCCTATTGCATTGTCTTAATGCCCGAAGCTGTTAAGATTATCCGGCTTTTTATGTATCGAGAGGATACCATAGCCGCAATCGCCACACCGCCCGGAGAAGGCGGTGTGGCGATCGTGCGCATGAGCGGCAGGGATGCGGCATCGATCGTGGCGAGAATTTTTCGCCGCAGTCGCGGTGAGAACGATCGACTAAAATCGCACACGCTTTATCACGGCAGGATACAAGATCCGAAAAATGGTCGGCTGCTTGACGAGGTGCTGCTCACGATCATGCGCAAGCCGCGGAGTTATACCGGTGAGGACGTCGTCGAGATCCATTGTCACGGCGGCGTCTTTCTGGTTCAACAAATTCTCAGCTTGGTTTTGGCTCAAGGAGCAAGACAGGCTGAGCCGGGTGAATTTACCAAGCGCGCTTTTCTGAATGGGCGCGTCGATCTTTCTCAAGCTGAGGCCGTGCTTGATCTGATTCGCGCCAGAACCGAGAAGAGCGCGACCTTTGCACTTGGGCAAGCGAGCGGCGTCTTGTCCCACTGGGTCGATGAATTGCGCGAAGCGTTGCTCAATATTCTAGTTCAAGTGGAAGCTGCGATCGACTTTCCCGACGAGGAGATCGAGCTTTTGCAGCGGCGTGAATTGATCGGTAAGATTTTAAGCCTGGAAGCAAAAATACACAATATTTCAAATACTTATGATTGGGGCAAATTATATAGAGAAGGCGCTCGAGTGTGTATCTGCGGTCGCCCTAATGTTGGTAAGTCTAGCTTGCTCAACGCCTTGCTGGGCGAAGAGCGGGTGATTGTCACCCCTGTTGCGGGCACAACTAGAGATGCGATCGAAGAGTCGATTAACCTAAAGGGACTGCCGGTGGCGATATGGGACACAGCAGGCATTCGTGAAGCTGTAGATGAGATCGAGCGTATGGGCGTAGATATGAGTCGCCAGCACTTGGACAAAGCCGATGCTGTGGTTGTTGTCCTCGACGGATCCGAGGCTCTTACGAAAGACGACGAAAAACTGCTTGATAGCCTAGCGCGCAAAAAGGTTTTGATCGCGGTGAATAAGAAGGATTTGCCACAATCCCTTGAAGCGAGCGACCTAGCACGGTTTAGCTGCGCGAACAATGTTAGCCGAGTGTCAGCTAAAACGAATGACGGAATCTTGCAACTGAAGGAGGATCTAAGGACCGTGCTTCTTAACGTAGAGGTCGAAACGCCGGTTGTAATTACCAACATCCGCCACCGCAGTGCACTGGAGAGAGGCGTGACCGCGTTGCGCGAGGCAATAGCGGCGCTGGAGGAGAACTTCGCTTCGGAGTTTGTCGCGATTGATCTCAACGAAGCGCGCTTAGCGTTAGAAGAAATCACCGGAACCATCCAAAATGATGATATCTTAGAACACATTTTTTCTAATTTTTGTATAGGTAAATAGTAAGGTCGATTTTATCTTGGTAACGGTAAGCAGAAAAAACTGATCATCGGACCGCTGTTGTTTCACGTGAAACCATGAACTATTCGAGCAGGAAGATTTATGATGTTATCGTTGTCGGTGCCGGTCACGCCGGTATAGAAGCTTGCCTGGCATCGGCACGTATGGGGTGTCCGACCCTTATGTTGACGCTCAATCTTGATCATATAGGGCAGATGTCCTGCAATCCAGCGATCGGAGGAATTGGTAAGGGTCATTTGGTCAAGGAGATCGATGCCCTCGGTGGCGAGATGGGTCGGGCGATCGACGAGACCGGGATACAATTCCGCGTATTAAATACGAAGAAAGGGCCGGCGGTCCGTGCCTCGCGTGCTCAGGCCGACAAAGCTTTGTATCGTCAGCGGATGAAGCGCGTTTTAGAAGGGTGTCCGAATCTTACGATTCGGCAGGGAAGCGTAGAGAGGCTACTTGTCGACGATAACGAAGTGAGAGGAGTGGAGACTCAGATTGGTGAGGAATTTTTCGCTAGGAAGGTAATCCTGACGACGGGTACATTCCTTAAGGGATTGATCCATATCGGCGATCGAAATTACTCAGCGGGACGTGCGGGAGACTTCGCTGTTCATGGGCTTAGCGAATCTCTGGTTAATCTTGGCTTTAGGGCGGGCAGACTAAAGACCGGGACTTGCCCCAGGCTAGACGCCAGAACTATAGATTTTAATCGACTTGCAATTCAGCCCGGCGACGAACACCCGATACCATTTTCATTCGGAAACGAAAAAATTTTACAACGCCAGGTACCTTGTCACATTACCTATACTAATAGCCACACGCATGAGATCATCCGTGCCGCCCTGCACCGATCGCCGATGTACTCCGGAGTAATCAAAAGCCGAGGACCGCGATACTGCCCATCGATTGAAGATAAGATCCATCGATTCGCCGATAAAAATAGACATCAAATATTTCTTGAGCCAGAGGGTCTGGATACAGTTGAGATCTACCCGAACGGATTGTCTACCAGCCTCCCGTTGGATGTTCAAATCGCAATGGTTCAGTCGATTGAGGGCTTGGAATCGGCTGAAATTATGCGCCCTGGCTATGCGATAGAATACGATTACTTCGAGCCGACACAACTTTTACCGACTTTGGAATCGAAGCTAGTTCGCGGGCTCTACCATGCCGGACAGATAAATGGAACAACTGGCTATGAAGAGGCAGCTGCTCAGGGTATCATGGCTGGCATTAATGCCGTACTAAGCCTTCGGGGAGAGCGTCCGTTGGTTTTTTCCCGGGAACAAGCTTACATTGGCGTACTGATTGACGATTTGGTTACCAAGGGGACAGATAACGAGCCCTATAGAATGTTCACTTCAAGGGCTGAGTACCGTCTGTTGTTGCGCGAGGATAACGCGGATCTTCGATTGACCGAGATCGGCTACAAGGTTGGTCTAGCAAGTTCAGCCGCATTTGAAAAAACTGACTCCAAAATTCGTGCGGTTTCCAATTTGGTCGGTTACCTGGAACATCAGCAAATCGTAGCGAATCGTTCTGTTAATTCAACTCTTGAAGGGTTTGACTCCGCACCGTTGCGTAACAATACGACGTTGGCACAAATCCTTCGTCGGCCGGAAATATCTCTCGCGGAGTTGAGGGTACTCTGTCCAGAAATCCCTTGGTATAGCTACGACATTGATGCCCAAGCCGAGGTTCAGCTAAAGTATCAAGGCTACATAGACCGTCAGCTCGATATAGTCGCGCGCACCAACAAGATGGAGCTGGCGCAGTTGCCTGATAACATCGATTACTCCAGTATAAGCGGATTATCGCGGGAAGTGTGTGAAAAACTAACCAGAATAAAGCCGAACTCTCTGGGGCAAGCAGCGAGGATTCCTGGTATAACCCCAGCAGCGATATCCTTGCTTTCCTTTCATATAAAAAAGAAGAGTGCCTGAGCTCTTTTTGCTTTAGACTCACGCAGGATTTTCTGTTCGAGCTGCCACCTATTCGTATCGTTTGTTTCACGTGGAACAAATGGAATAAAATGCGCTTTTTTTTTGGAACACGTTGTGATAAAAACACAGTTAGATTAGTATCATCATAAATTATTGATATTTAAGGACTTTTGTGAGCAAGACGATTGCGATTGCAAATCAAAAGGGCGGTGTTGGAAAAACCACCACCGCCATCAACCTTGCCGCATCGCTTGCGCTTGAATCCAAGCGCACTCTTCTCGTCGATATCGACCCACAAGGAAATAGCACAACTGGCTTAGGGATAGACCGGAGCCAACTTGCAGGCAGCTTATACCATGTGCTCGATGGATCCCGTTTCGTGGGTGAAGTGCTGTGCGAAACCGAATTGCCCAATTTGCTGCTCATTCCCGCGACTAAGGATCTGGTAGGTGCTGAAATCGAATTGGTTGGCGGCGATCGCCGGGAGTACCGCTTAAAAGAAGCGCTCGCGGCGGTAGCGAATCACTACGATTATGTATTGCTAGATTGCCCGCCGTCCCTAGGTCTGCTCACGCTCAATGCGCTCACAGCCGCGCAGTCTTTGCTCATTCCAATTCAAAGCGAGTATTACGCGCTAGAAGGGCTGAGCGCGATCCTTGAAACCATGCGATTGGTCCAACAAGGCTTGAATACCGCACTGCGTTTGGAAGGGATCGTGATTACCATGTTTGACAGCCGCAACCGAATCTCGCACCAAGTCGTGGAAGAGATCCGTGCACATTTTCCCGACAAGCTTTTTCAGACGATTGTTCGCCGCAATGTGCGCCTGAGTGAAAGCCCAAGCTACGGAAAACCGATCTGTCTATACGATGCGAGTTCGCCCGGCGCGCAAGATTATCGAGACTTAGCTAAGGAGTTGATCAATCGTGGAGAGTTCCATGCCGACGCCGAAAAAGGGCTTGGGTAAAGGCTTGAGCGCGCTCATTCCGAGCGCCGCCGAAACCAGGGTAGAGAGTCGCGATGAGCGCGCGACCCACGAAGTCGCGGTGGAGCGGATCACTCCGAGCCCGTTTCAACCGCGGCGTAGTTTTGATGAAGCCAAAATGGACGAACTGGCCGTATCGATTCGCAACCAAGGAATTATCCAACCGCTGGTTGTCCGACCGAATAGCGACGGCTTCGAGTTGATCGCGGGAGAGCGGCGTTGGCGCGCCGCTATGAAGGCGGGTTTGGTCCGAGTGCCGGTAGTGGTGCGTGAAGCCAGTGATCACGAAGCGCTGCAGCTTGCGCTGGTGGAAAATCTTCAGCGCGAGGATCTCAATCCGATCGAAGAAGCGACGGGTTATCGCCGCCTCCAGGAAGAGTTCCATTGGAGTCAAGAAGAAATGGCCGAAAAGGTCGGAAAGAGCCGGCCGGCGATCGCTAATTCATTGCGCCTGCTCGCTTTGCCGGCCGAAGTGCAACAGGAAATTTCCGCGGGTAATTTGCCCGCCGGTCAAGCGCGCGCATTGCTCGGCTTGCACGCTGAAGCGCTGATCCTATCGGCATGCCGCGAAGTGATCGCCAAAGGGCTTTCGACCCGTGAAACGGAAAAGATGGTCCGCAATTTAATCATGGGCCGCAAACGGCGCCGCCAGATGCCGTTGCTCGATCCGGATTCGAAAGCGATCGTCGAAGAGCTACAGCGAGCGCTCGGTACGCGTGTGCGTCTGATTCCCAAGACGCGATCGACAAAGGGAAAAATCGAAATCGAATATTACGCTCTGACGGATCTCGAACGGATCATTCAGATGATCACAAAAAAGCCGGCCATTTCATAAACTCGCTGGCTCTTCGGCCAGACGGTGCGGCGGATTTCGCTACGGCCATGGGACACACTTTACTTTTGCAATAGTAAAGATTTCAGCTTGGTTGGACTGGTTACCGGCCGCGAGCAGGTAGAATTGTGGCAAACATATGCCGTCGGTTTGCCTTCGATTTGGGTTTTTCCCTGCAACAGCGGCGATAGGTTGCCGAGCGCTGCGTCCGGCGCTGCCAGCTGCAGAACTTTGTTCGGTAAAAAAATCGAGTGAACCTCAGCGATAAAATTCTTGAGGCCAGTTTCCGTCGGATTGCCCACGATGACAATTTCTTTGGGATTTTCTAGATAAAGATCTAAGGCGCAAAGTAGATGGGCAAAGCCGAACGGCTGACTTTCCATCGTCTCGTAATAGGATCGCAGAACTTTCTCGGCTCGGCTCCGGTAATCAGCGTTGCTGGTTAGGTGAGAGAGGCGTAGTAGGAGCTGCGTCGCCATGGCGTTTCCCGACGGCATTGAGGCATCGAAAACCGGCTTCGCGCGGCCTATCAATGGCTCGTGCGACTTGCCGGTAAAAAAGAAGCCGCCGTCGCACTCATCCCAAAACTCTCGAACCATAATTTCCGCAAGCTCAACGGCCCGCGCCAAATCAGCGCGATCGAAACCGGTCTCATAGAGATCCAGCAAACCAACGGCTAGAAAAGCGTAATCGTCGAGGTAGCCGAGCAGCTTTGCCTGGCCGTCTTTGTAAGTGTGCCATAGAAAGCCATCACGAAACAGTTTGCTGAATATAAACTCGACGGTTTTCCGGGCCGCGTTTTTCCATGCAGGATGATCAGAAATTTTGATCGCTTCCGCCAAGCCGGAAAGCATGAGGCCATTCCAAGCAGTGATGATTTTTTCATCGCGAAAAGGCTTGACGCGCTTTTCTCTTTCAACGAACAGCAATCGTTTAGCTCCGGTAATGAACGCTTCTAGCTCCGAATGCTCCTTGCGAAAAAATTTGCTCGCCTGCGCGACCGTTAAGATCGGGTGGAGAATACTCTTGCCTTCAAAATTGCCATCATCACTCACGTCAAAGATGCGGCAGAAGATTGCGCCAGCCTCTTCACCTAACAGACCGTTGATTTCGTCCGGCGTCCAAACAAAGAATTTTCCCTCTTCGCCTTCACTGTCAGCGTCCTGAGTCGAATAGAATCCGCCCTCCGGATGCGCCATTTCGCGCAGCAGATAAGCGACGGTTTCTTCCACGACCGACTTGAACAAAGGCTCGTGCGTGACTGTATAGATTGTCGCGTACGCCCGCACGAGCTGGGCATTGTCATACAGCATTTTTTCAAAATGTGGCACTAGCCATTTGGCATCCACCGAATAACGATGAAACCCGCCGCCCAGATGATCGTAGATGCCGCCCTGAGCCATCTTCGTGAGAGTGTGGACAACCATCTCAAGGTAACGCTCGCTGGTGGAATGAAAATAGTGCCGCAAGAAAAGTTCATAGACGCCGGCATGGGGGAACTTCGGCGCCTGACCCAAGCCGCCGTTGTCCGCATCATAGGCGCGCGCGATTTTTGCCGCACCATCGGCGATAGCCGACGGCGACAAATCCTTAGCCGTGTCCTCCGTTTCCGACATGCGTCGCAACGCGCTGAGAATTTGATCAACGCTTTTTTCGACATCCTCCGGCCGCTCGCGGTAAGCCTGCGACACGCCCAAAAGTATGCGTGGAAATCCTGGCATCCCTTGGCGGTCTTCCGGAGGAAAATAGGTGCCGCCGTAAAACGGCTTGCGGTCCGGCGTGAGAAACACGGTCATGGGCCAGCCGCCTCTTCCCGTCAGCATCTGCACCGCGTTCATGTAAATCTCATCCAAATCAGGACGCTCTTCACGATCGACTTTGATGCTGACGAAAAGCTCGTTCATGAGCGCAGCGATCTTTTCATTTTCGAACGACTCATGCTCCATTACATGGCACCAATGACAAGCGGAGTAACCGATGCTAAGGAGAATCGGCTTGTTTTCGGTTTTCGCTTTTTCGAACGCTTCTTTGCCCCATGGGTACCAGTCGACGGGGTTGTGGGCGTGCTGCAAGAGATAAGGGCTGGTTTCTTGGATAAGGCGATTGGTGTGCTTAGCTTCCATTCGTTATTCGCCGTCGTCGGGAGGTATTCTCACCGTAACATATTCGCGGTGTTGTCGAAACGAATCGCGACTAAATCTCTCGCTCGCGGAAATGCTCCAGGATTGGGAATCTCTCTCTTCTAAAATAAAAAGCAATCGGTCGAATTAAAACATTTCTCGGGACACGTCGATGCAGCGGAATCGATGGCCAACCGCCGCTCGCTTGCTGGTGAGTTTCCAGGACAGTTAAAAAAGGGGTGGAAATCCCTCGTGTGATTATCGAGATACGATCTTAGACCCAGCCACGAATTAACAGTAGATTGAACAAGCGAGTTCAGAAAGATCAGAGCGAAAAGAAGACTCAAAAAATCCGAAACTGGAGGATAGCGGAGCACTGGCAGGGTCTCCAAGGAAGGTTCCACGTGTTCTGCCGGCGACCTTCGTATTGTTAGACCCTTTAAACCGCTGACTTGCAAAAGGGTCGACCGGCATCATAACAACATGAACCTCCAGCGTGGATTTGAACAACAATCTTCGATGTCGATGCGCAAGCTTTTACGGAGGCCTAGCGAATTTTTAAGTCGAGTGCAACCGGACCTTTGTCGCCTTTTCGTACCTGAAACTGCACCGAATCTCCTTCGTTTAAATCTTCGATCTGATTGCGCGGCGCGAGGCTACCGCGGTGAAAGAAAACATCCTCGCTGCCGTCATCCGGAGTGATAAAGCCGAAACCTTTTTGCCGCATGATTTTCTTGATCGTTCCCGTCATTGTAGCTTTCTCCTCTTGAGCGCACTTTTTTAGAAACAGTGCTATCTTGACATTCTAACGTTACCTACTTAGCCTGAGTCTCCTAACTTCATACAACCAAAACCAGCTTGAGATCAATTCTTTACTATATTACCGGTCACGGCTTTGGGCATGCGGTGCGCTCAAATCAAGTTATCCGCTCGCTGAAACGGGCTGCCGGCGATCTCCAAATTTACGTGCGAACCAGCGCGCCGGAATGGCTCTTTTACGACACTGATCGACCGGTCTCGCATACCAACCAACGTATCGACGCCGGTCTTATCCAGCCCAACGGCCTGCAAATGGATTTGCGCACCTCGTTACGGGCGTGCGAAGACTTGCACAGAAACTTGGAGAGTCTAGTTGCCCAGGAGCTCCGTTTCATCCGCCAAAATAAAATTGAATTGATCGTCGGCGATATTCCACCGCTCTGCTTCGAGATCGCTGCCCGCGCCGGGATTCCATCCGTTGCGATATCAAATTTTACCTGGGATGTGATCTACCAAGCCTATGCCGCGGAACATCCCGGGTTCGCGGATTTGGTCGAAGAGATGAGGCGCTTTTACAGTCAGGCCAGCCTTGCTCTGACCCTCCCCTATCCTTGCGATATGAGCATGTTCTCGCAACGCCGGGCGATTCCCTGGATTACCCGTGTCTCACGATTGACGCGCCATCAGGCGCGGAAGCGATTCGGTCTGCCACCGACCGGCGTGGCGGTGCTGTTGAGTTTTGGCGGACTCGGCTTGGAAATATTGCCTTGGCGTAAGCTTCGGGAGCTATCGGAATTTTTCTTCGTAACCACGGGATCGGTGGAAAAATCACAGGACAATTTGCTCGTCCTCGCCGATATGCAGCGCTCCTACGAAGACCTGTTGCGAGGCGTCGACGTCATCGTAACCAAACCCGGCTACGGCATTGTCGCCGATGCGCTCTCACACCAAGTTCCAATTGTATACACCGATCGCGGAGATTTTGCCGAATATCCCCGACTAGTTCAAGCCTTGAACGATCTCACAATTGCACAATACATTCCCCAACATGCACTGCTCGCTGGCGACCTGAGCGACTATTTGGAGGAGATATTGGCGAAGCCGCGCCATTGGCCAGCCGTGCCGCTTCACGGTGCTACCGTGGCCGCTGATGAGGTTTTGACTTTGCTCCACGATCCTCAGTGATAGATCGCATGGGCAGGCCGCGTACGGCATTTTTCTTCAGGTTGACACACCGCAGTGATTCCTCCAGACTTAAATCCTCTTCATGAGTGTTGAAAAAGTCATATTGGCAAAACCGCGCGGTTTCTGTGCCGGCGTGGAGATGGCGATCGAAACCGTCGAACGCGCCTTGGCTCGCCACGGTGCGCCGCTCTACGTATTTCACGAGATCGTTCATAATCAGCACGTGGTGGGCGATTTTTCCAAACGCGGTGTGCGTTTCGTGCAATCGTTGGATGAGGTCCCTGCCGGCTCAAAGCTGGTTTTTAGCGCTCATGGCGTTGCTCCGAAGGTGTGGCAACAGGCCAGAAATAAAAGGCTCCGGATCATCATCGATGCAACCTGTCCGTTGGTCGAGAAAGTTCACCGCGAGGTCCGCAAATTTGCCGCGCAGGGTTATTGGATTATTCTCGTCGGCCACGAAAACCATGACGAAATAGTCGGTACCAGCGGTGAAGCGCCGGAGCGCGTTCGAATTGTCGCCAGCATCGACGAGGCGAAAAAAATTGGAATTCCCGACCCGGAAAAAGTCGTCGCGCTGACTCAAACGACTCTGAGCGTCGACGACACTCGCGAGATCATCGAAGTTTTGAAATCGCGCTTTCCCGCGCTGATCACGGCTGCCAAAGAAGATATCTGTTATGCGACCCAAAATCGTCAGGACGCAGTAAAGCAGCTCTGTAAAGAAGTAGACTTGGTGCTGGTCATTGGCTCGCGTAATAGCGAAAACTCCAACCAGCTCTGCAAGGTTGCGAGGACTCACGGCAAGAGAGCCTTTTTGATCGATGATCACCACGCCATCGACCCCGCATGGTTGGTCGGTGTCAAACATCTCGGTATTGTCTCAGGCGCCTCAGTGCCGGAACGGCTGGTTCAAGATACCGTCGATTATTTTAAACGGCAGGGCGCCGAAATTAGCAATATTGGTTTTGTCGAAGAAAATATTCACTTCGCGTTACCGCCGGAAATCGTCAACCCCTGATGACCTCGCCATAGGCTCCTTTCGTTGAGCGAATGCAAAGAGCGTTCACAGTTAGTCCTTAATTAGGATTTCGCCCTTTCAACAATATCGTTAGCGCTGCGTGCGAAATTACTTGCGCCGATGCGCCATCGGCGACCACTTAACCCGGAATCCGCAGTGGAGCAAATTTAGTGTATAAAGGGGTGAAGAAAGTATAGCGGGAGTGGTGGTTTAGGATGAAAGAGTCAAAGCGAGAGCGTTCACCGCTGTATTGGAAGATTCTATTTGGGTTTACCAGCCATCCGATCACGGTATGGGCGGGGGTGATATTACTGCGGCTGTACTTTGAATGGATCAAATTGCGCGCAGAGCTAAACGAAGCGTTGGTAGGTTTCGTCAAGCGATCGAACAATCAGATTTCGTCAGTGGACGTGATGCTGAGTTGGTTTTATGGGTTGGCTTTGGGAGCAGAGCGATTCGAGCATTTTAGCCGCTATCGAAGCGATCGGTTGTTGGGCGAGCTGTTGGGGATCAAGCGATTAGGTTCACCGGATACCTTGCGCCGATTGTTTACGCGCTTTGGCTACCGCGATGTGACCGAGGTAAGCGAGCGGCTGATGCGGTTTAGCTTAACGAGGATGCGGCCGATCTTATTAGGGCACACGTTGGATTTGGATTCCACGGTGCTGTGTCGCTACGGCGAACAGGAAGAGAGCTTGAAGGGGTACAATCCGAAAAGACCGGGGCGTCCCTCGCATCATCCGTTGGTGGGCTTTTTAGCCGAAGCGAGAAGATTGTTATGGGCAACCCTACGCAGTGGCAACAGCGGCAGTGCCAACGGCTGTGTGGAGTTTTTAAAGCAGGCGCTGACGGTATTGCCACAAGGGCATGGGATCGGACTGGTTAGAGCCGATGCGGGATTTTTCGAGAAGCGCTTGTTGGAGCATCTGGAGCGAGAAGAACTGCCTTACATCATCGTGGCCCGGTTAACGGCGGTGGTGCGCAAGCTGGTGCTTCATCAGATGCCATCGAGAAGTTGGCGGTCGGTGGCGCGCGGGATCGAGGTGGCCGACCTGGAAACGAGTCTGCCGAACTGGAAGAGCACCAAGCGTCGGTTTGTTTGCCTACGTCAACAGATCGCAGAGCGGCCCGCGGCCAGTGGGAGAAGATTGCTCGACTGTCCGGGATATACCTACCGGGTGATGGTGACCAGCGTTCCCTATGCGGCTGAGATAGTTACCCCGATGTATGCGGGCAGAGCCGACAGCGAGAACCGGATCAAGGAACTAAAAGACGATCTAAGCCTGGACCCCTTTTGTCTAAAATCGTTTGATGCCACCGATGCGGCCTTTCGCATGGGCGGGGTGCTCTATAATCTGTTGGCGGGGTTTCGCGAGACGGTGCTGCCGCGCTCGTGGTTTGAGAAAAGGCTACGTGCGGCCAGGGATTTAGTATTCTTGGTGGGCGCTGATCTGATCTCTCGGGGACGCCAAGTACGGATTCGGCTGGCCATGCCAGAGGCTGACCGACCGGAGTTTTTGCGCCGTCTACGATCGATGTCGGAGGGACTGTCAATTGCGGTGCAGTTCGAATGGAGTCTATCGGACCAACCGCCGACTCATCCCGACCAAATCGTTACTCCGATACCGATCCTTACCTCTCTTTCTTCCGCTAATCTATCACCGTGATTCTTCTACTGCGGAATCCGGGCTTAATCGTTGAAATGATAGTTCGTTCAGAGACCTTAACTGTCTAATTATTATGCAACTGCAAAATATTTAGGCAGTATTTTCTTTAAATTTCAGGACGCGATTCCGTTAATCGCTTAATTACATTACGGTTTTTATAAGCTCCCGGCCATGGTACAGAGGTTGCGTCGACCGCCCCAGGACTGACTTTTTGGCAGCTCGCTGCATATTCACTAAGCATTAAGAGGGAGGAAAATGGTTGTGACGCAGGGAAAAAAACCATGGCTGGTTGTTTGGGCCTTAGTGCTGATGATTTGGATGTTCAGCCCAGCAAGAGCTATCGCGCAAGAAAGTCCTCAAACAACCGCGCCCGAGACGACTGTCGCGACGCCACCGCTGGCAGCGCCTGCTGCTCCGGTTCCGCCCGTAGCGGCAAGTCCAACGAAAATTGATAAAGGCGATACCGCCTGGATGCTCACCTCAGCTGCGTTGGTCTTGATGATGACCATTCCTGGTTTGTTTCTTTTTTATGGTGGGTTGGTTCGCCGCAAGAACGTCCTTGGCACGATCATGCACAGCTTTATCATCGTCGCAGTGATCAGCGTCCAGTGGGCGCTTTGGGGTTATACGCTTGCGTTCGGGAAGGATGTCGGTGGCTTGATCGGCAATTTAAGCTGGTTGGGTTTGAACGGCGTGGGACCTGAGCCTAACGCGGATTATGCGGCCACTATTCCCCACGCTACCTTTATGGTCTACCAGATGATGTTCGCGGTTATCACGCCAGCGTTGATCACAGGAGCATTTGCGGAGCGTGTCAAATTCAGCTCGTTCTTAGTTTTCATCGTTATCTGGGCGACCTTTATCTATGCGCCACTGGCCCACTGGGTTTGGGGTGTAAAGGGCTGGATCCGTGAGTTAGGTGCGCTCGATTTTGCGGGCGGTACAGTTGTTCATATCAGCTCGGGAGCGTCGGCGCTCGTGGCCGCGATCATGTTCGGCAAACGCATCGGCTATGGTCAAGAAGCCATGCCGCCACATAATCTTCCCTTCAGCGTCATCGGCGCGGGCCTCTTGTGGGTAGGCTGGTTTGGCTTTAATGCTGGAAGCGCGCTCGCAGCAGACGGACTTGCAACTTCCGCTTTTGTCGCCACCCATCTCGCGGCTGCATCGGCGGCGCTTTCATGGTTAGTAATGGATTGGATGCTCAGGGACAAGCCCACGGTTTTAGGCGCTGCCAGCGGCGCTGTGGCTGGCTTGGTGGCGATCACCCCTGCCGCCGGGTTCGTCGGGCCGATGTCCGCCATTATAATCGGGGTCGGCGGCGGCATGTTTTGTTCCATCGCGTGCAGCCTGAAGCCAAGGCTCGGCTATGACGACTCTCTTGATGTTGTCGGCGTGCATGGTGTCGGGGGAACTTGGGGTGCCCTGGCGACCGGACTTTTTGCCTCGAAAGCGGTGAACGCAGCTGGCAACGACGGCCTATTCTTTGGCAACCCGGGACAGTTTGGCGTTCAACTCGTGTCCGTAGTCGCTACCTTGATTTTGGCGCTTGTCGGCACTTATATCATTCTTTCTATTGTTAAAGCGGTGATGGGCCTCCGAGTGGCAGACGATGAGGAGCGTATGGGATTGGACTTAAGCCAGCACAACGAGCGTGCGTACGAGTAATAGTTCAAGTGTGGCCCTATAGTTTGGAATGTGATAACAAAATTTCGACTGTAACATTTCTACGAACAGGAGAGAGGAGCAATCGATGTCAGTCAAAGACGCCTTAGAGATGGCGAAGAAGAACAAAGCGGAGATTGTGGATTTGAAATTTATCGACGTCCCGGGGCTATGGCAGCATTTTTCGATACCAGCCGGGGAGCTAACAG
>JBLMXG010000150.1:0-6580 GCA_050257635.1 Chloroflexota bacterium | reverse complement strand
GGAGTGACGAAATGCTCACTTTCTTGCGGCAGCAGATGGCTAGTGCAGCTGCGGCGACCAAGCAACGTCCTCCCTCACGCTTCACTTTGCCTCGTATTTGAACCCCGTCGCCCTTAATCTCATCGGAAATTTATAGCTGTTTTGACAAGGGCGCTTTGCCGGCAGCGCCGGCAAAGCACGTTCAGGCCTTTCGATGGGCGCGCTGTTGTTCGTCATCGGATCGTATAGCTCGGCATCGAGCAAAATAGATTATCAGTTAATCGAGTTGATCGGTCGGAACAGAAAAGGTTAAAAGAGCGACAGCGAAGTTCGCCCAAACCATTAGTTTCGAGGCTATGGCTTGTATTTCCTCGGGCGTGGTTGTAAGCGAAGCTAATTGCCCAAGCGAATAAGCGGAGCGGGGTCTGCCCAGGCGGGGCGAATTTTCCAACAAGGCCTTCGAAAACATCTTGAGGGAGGAAGAGCGATGGCACAGACAACGGTAAATCCCGACGACGGCTGGGACCTGGAAGCCGAAGTGGTGGTGATTGGCTCGGGCGCGGCGGGGTTACCTGCTGCGATCAAGGCGGCCGACGCCGGCGCCTCCGTGATCGTCGTGGACGCCAATTACGATATCGGCGGGCACGCGATTATCAGCGGGGGCAACGTGCCCCTTGGCGGCGGCACCAGCGCGCAGAAAAAATACGGCATTAAGGATTCCCCGGACCTGGTATTTTCCGACCTTACCGACTGGACCGTCGTGCAAGCCAATGGCTGGCCGGATTTCCGCTACAATGACCGTGAGATTATGCGCGCGTTTGCCGACCACTGCGCGCTGACCTACGAGTTTCTTCTTGAAAACGGGGTGAAGTTCAAAGAGATCCCGCCCGATAACCAAGGCGGGCATAATCTCGGCAATTCAGCGCCCCGGGAGAACCACGCGTTCTGGACTAAGGGCGCGGGCTATGAAAGTCCGAACAACCGCGCCGGAACTGGCGTCATTCGCCCATTGGAAAACAGCGCCCGCGCCAAAGGGGTAAAATTTTTGCTCAATTATAAAATGACCCAGCTCCACCGCGAAGGCGACAAAAGCGGACTGGTGATCGGCATCACCGCACAGTACACGCCGCGAATCATGCCGGGGCAGTCGGAGCCGCTGAAGAGTTTTCGTTCCGACGGCAATATTGACAGCACGAAGCCAACCATCAGCGTGCGCGCCAAGAAAGCGGTGATCGTGGCCACTGGCGGCATGACGAGTAACTTGAATTTTCGCCGCATGTTCGACCCCAGGTTGACCGCCCAGCTGACGGTTGCCGGCGAGCCCTATAGCTTCCAGGATGCCAGCGGTGAACTCGCCGGCTTGGCGATCGGCGCCTCGCTTTGGGGATTGGTGAACCAGACCCTGGAAAACGGTGACAATATTCGCACCCAGCGAGTGCTGGCGACCAAGTGGAACTATATGACCTGGGAGTTGGAGAGCCCGATTTTTCCGCTCGTGCGCTCCACCGGTTTGAACGTGAAGGACTGGCATGATCTTATTTTGGTCAACCAGGTGGGCAAACGCTTTTACGACGAGACCAAGGGCGATTACCCGCACGGCAACGTTTACAACGATATCAATCCCTACACGCCCAACGATTTTCGCAACAACGAAAATATCCATTATCACCCAAGCAATTATAATTTTTTCAACGCCGCGGTGGCGATGAATGAATACTCCGAACCGCCGGAATATTCCGCCGGGCCGATCTGGGCGATCTTCGACACCGATGCGGTCAAGCGCGAAGGTTGGAAGACGGTACCGCCCTACGTCGATGCCGACGGCTACTTTTTCAGCGGCAGGACCCTGACGGAGCTGGCCGCCGCTATCAAGAATGAATTTCAAGCCAAGCCCATGAATGGCGAGGTCTTGCGAGCCACAGTGGAGCGCTACAATTCTTTCGTTGACGCAAGCAAAGATGCCGACTTTGGCAAACCAACGCCCAAGTATAAAATTCAGACGCCGCCGTTCTATGCGGCGTGGGCGACGCCTAATGTGCACGACACACGTTCCGGCTTAAGAATTAATGGCCAATGCCAGGTGATGGATATGAATGGCCAGGTTATTCCCGGCCTGTATTGCGCCGGAGAAAGTGCCGGAGGTTTCAATCAGCATGGCTTGGGCCGGTGCACAACCCAGGGGTTTATCGCCGGAACCAACGCCGCCGCCGAACCGAGCCGGAAGTAGCTCAAGCTTCGCGAGTCAACTTAGTGACCAGACCAGAGGCTCAGGAGAATCGGGACTCTGGTTGTGATCACATCAAAGGGTCGTCATAATATCGGCGTTTCGCAGGGCAGGTGCGGATCACTTTTCGGCTATTTTTTTGTTGAAGGCTGAAACCTCTGTGCGAATTAATTGTTTCACCGGGGCTTAAAGCGGCGTTCGCAAGCCATCGGTGTGAGCGACGCTGAGTTGGCGATCGACCGTATTCTTCAAGTAGATGAGCACGAATTTTCCGGAGCCCAGCAGCGCCAATTACTATCTGGCTGCTCATGTCGAATGCTTGCTTGTCAGTTTGCGCCGCTTGACGGGAAGAAATCTCGTCAATCCAAACCTGACAAGAGAGGAGCAAGCGCGCCGCATTTTCGATGCGCCGTTTGTCGTTCTTTCACATAACGTGGACGCCGACCCGATATTAAACTATGCCAATAGGTCGGGCCTGGAATTATTCGAGCTCACATGGCAGGAACTGGTGGTCACACCCTCACGACAAACCGCCGAGCTTGTTTATCGCGCCGAGCGCGAGCGTTTGCTTTCGGAAGTGGCAGCGCGCGGGTTTATCGACGATTATCACGGCGTGCGAATTTCCAAGCACGGACGGCGTTTTGAAATCACGAGCGCTACGGTATGGAACGTGTTGGATGATCGAGGCGCGCCCTATGGTCAAGCCGCGACCTTCGACGCCTGGCGATTCATTGAGCCGCAATAGCAGGAAGAGAGACAAGAATCGCTCGAGGTCGGTTTGTCGACCGCGGTCTCTGCCGGCAGAAGAAACACTATCAAACCTCCGTCGAGCTGTCCGATTCAAGGAAGCTTAGGCCGGCCCCGCTTAGCGATCGTCTTTGATCGGGCGGTTGACCGCTTGGTAAGAAAGCAGGACGGGCCGGCACCCGAGCAACGCGCACAAATGCAAGGGAGACTGCGAACTGTATTTTTTCCCAAGCCCTAATGTGGGCATCTTAGCGCTTGCTTGCAAACCGGTGCCCGCTTACAATCCACTACTGCGAGAGAGGGCGGTCAGCCCCCGCAAAATGGTATAGCGGTCTGGCCGCTTCAAGGAATCGGTAGGAAACGAAAATGCCGCACACGAAGTCGTTGAGGGCGATCGGGCAATCACTGGAGTCGCTTGGAGTGGTGGGCTTTGTATTGGAAAAGGACGGCAGAAACTATGTCGTGCGGAGTGATTCGCTGCCCGATCTTTCGGAACTGGACGCGAAGACGGATATTTCAGAAAAGGTTTGGGAGGCGCCAAACTCCGGTCGCAGGCGTACCTACCTGATCGGCGCCGATGGGTCCTGGCACTACGATCCGGCGTACGTCTCTTGGCTCGACGCTCAAGGACGCCGAAAGCGGCGCCGGCGCTTTTCCGCCCAGGCGACCGGTACCATGAAAGTCTCGCAATTGCTGCGGACTCTCGGAAAGCATCTTGATCGACTCGAACCCCATGCTTTTAGCATCTCATGGACTAAAGAGGCTGTTATCGTCGACTATCAGCTGGGCGACGGCCAACAGATCCGTGAAATCATGATGATCGATAAATTGCGCGAACTGACCGTGCGTTCACGCTTCCGGCGAGCACGCCGGCGCGCATGACCTGACCGACCGGCATTCAGAGCGAGCGAATGAATTTGGCCGGACTCATTATTTCTCGATAGCTCCGTCATTTTATCGGTTCTCATGCGCTCGCCAATTTTTGGTATCCGGTGTATTTTATCTTGTCGAAGTCCGAGTGCGGGCGCTCAACTGTTCAAACAGTCGGGCAAAGGGGCAGATGAGACCTCCTTTTCATCATTTCATGTACTTGAGTTATCGCCGGTGCTAAATTCAAACTCCATGTCAAGTCCGTCAGTCAGGCTTGCTCGAAAGGGTTTCGCTTGGTTTGCGCCGGTGGTGCTATTGTTGCTGCTGGCGTCCTGCATTCATCCGGTAACCATGCACTCGAAAAGCGGTGAACAGCTCGATGGGCGCTGGCGTTTTGCTCGGGACGGCAGCGGCTTGATGCAAGTCTTCGCCATCGACGGAGAAGTCTTAGTGGGAACGTTCCGACCGGTGAGCCGGGGCGACTTTTTCGCAAACTATCAAAAAACGTTCGGCGCCGGCGCAATCGGCGCCGAGGGACCTGAATTATCTGCCTATGGTACCGGCTTCTGGGCGATTCTGGGGAGCTCTAACGCTCTGGTCGATGTCGCTTATGGCGAGAACTATAACAGCGCCGCCGGCAAGTCGCCGCAAATCGTCACCGGACCGCTGTTCTATTGGACGGCCAACCTTCAAGGCGACAAGCGTTCCGTCATGCAATGTTTTCTCATCGGATCTACATATACTGGCCATGGTTTCGGGCGATGCAAGGGAGCGGAATCACAAGAGTACACAGTCGAATTTTGATCCGCGCTTATCATCAAACCCGTTTCGATAACCCTTTTTCGTAAGATGATTTACCGGTTTCATGAGCACCACGCTTAAATTCGGCCTGCTGTTGCCTCATTTCGGGCGCGAGGCGTCGATTGAAAAGTGCCTCGAAGGAGCACGCCGCGCTGAGGCTTACGGTTTCGACTCGGTCTGGGCGCGTGATCATGTGGTGTTTCAGCCCCACGATCTCGAAGGCAACAACAATGCCCATATCGAGAGTTTGCTGCTCCTGTCCGCAGTGGCATCAATGACCCAACGCATCACCCTGGGTACTGCGATGACGATTTGTCACCGCCATCCGATTTACTTGGCGCAATCTTTTTCGAGCTTGAGCGTGCTATCAGGCGGGCGGGTGATTCTCGGCATGGGACTTGGCGGTTTCGCACATGAATTTGCCGCAGTGGGACGGCCAACGGACATACAGGAAAGAGCCGCCCTCGCTAGGCTCAATGTCGACATCTGCCGTCGTCTCTGGAGTGGCGAAAAATTGTCGTATAGCGGAGGCGGGTTTTCTTTCGAGGGTGTTGTTCTGAAACCTACGCCGATCAAACCGATCCCGATCTGGGTTGGCGGCGGCACGACTGCGGCATGCCGGCGCGCAGTTGCATACGGTGATGGCTGGATGCCCGCCCGCGTAACCCTGGCGACGTTCTCGGAGCGAATTAAATATCTGCGCGAGCTTTGTCGAGAGGCGGCGAGGCCGATGATTGAGACCGCAGTAATGCCGCTCACGACCATCGGCAAAGATCGGCGAAACTCGCTTCAAGGCATCGATCTAAAAACTATCATGGACGAATCCCAACGCTTCACCAAATGGGTGGAGCCTGGCGGCGCGGAAAACCGCGATGGCAGCCGTGGCATTGTGCTCGCTGGCTCTCCCGCCGATATCGTTGATGAAAGCCGCGCCTACGAAGCCGCAGGCGCGAACCACATTGTCTACGACTTGCGCCTCCGCTATGCTGATTGGTACGATCAGATTGAACTTCTGGGCGAAGAAGTGTTGCCTGCCCTCAGAGGATCGTGAAAGCGCTTTAAATGATTCGACGCCAATCCCGCGGTGTCAGCGGCAGCCCCACGGCGCGTCCCCGTCGGTCCGTGGGGTCGTGAGTAGCTATATTTTCCTGGGAGCGTTTCAGCCGAGATTTGATTTGAGCCCAGGAACAATGGCTGTTTTTGCGCAGTTGATTCAGGGCCGCGTAGCTTTTGATTAGTGAATGTTCGGTGGCATTGGCTCCTAGGCACGCTATATTCGCCTTGAAGTCGTCGAAGGTCAACGTCCTTCCTGAATTTCTTGGCAGCGTGGCTTCGAGCCTCCGGGGGTGGCGCGCATTGCTTTTTAACAGGTGGGTAACCGGAAAAGTTTCCGGCACCCCTGCGCCATCCCATCGCTCGTGGCTTTCCCTTTTATGATTGTCGATCCATGTCTTGGCCGCTCTCAATGCGCAGTCAACGGCTCCGCTTTCGCTGGTCGCTCGCATGGAAAACCTGACGAACGCGGACTCTCGCATCGCTCCGGTCACCCAGCTGATGTTAGCTTGAGGCGCCCAGGATTTCGTGGCGGTATCAAAGCTGGGAAAGGGCATGATCACGTGGCCGCGGTAGGATCGGTACCACATAATTAACTCCTCTTTCGGCAGGCGAGTCAGGTTGCGAAGAGCTAATTCATCATTGCTTCAATTTTTAGAGCAACGGTCGGAGAGAATGCAACCCGCCTGGCAAGTATTGTGGCCACGTCGCCAGGAAAAAGCAAGGCCCGATTCTAAAAAAATCGTGCTGAAGCGGGAAGATCCAGAGCAAGGCTATTAGAGTACGCTTAAACTGAAGGTCGCTTGGCGTTCCCGCGCCGGTTCGAAGCGAGCCGGCGCGGGAAATAGTCGAGTAGGGGCGCAGGCAGAGGACACGTTACTAATTCAACTCGAGAGGAGGTTTCAG